>NZ_JBHUDG010000047.1:0-91146 GCF_042678145.1 Pseudopedobacter beijingensis
CTTCAAAATCTTGATGATCTGTGTTTCGCTAAACTTACTTTTTTTCATTACCCTAAATTATAAAACTACATTAATAATCGTAGCTGTTTTAAGGGAAGATTACAGTATAATCCACAACCCCTGGAAATGTAAACGGACGATAATTGGTTTCCGACCCGTTATCACTAATTTCAACAGTACTATTTCTAGCAACCGGCGATAATTCCAGATCGGTAAGAATTGCATTTAATGGAACTGTATTTGAAACAGTAATAGTAATACTCACATTGTTATTATAATTTGGAAAAACACGGCGTAACGGTGCTATGCCCTCCATAACTTCAGGGAAACTAATGGAGTATAAGTCAGCTTTTGTGTACTTATAATCAAGTACTCTTACAACCGAATAAACAGCTGTTTTTCCACTTTGCGCCTTTACCGTAAAATCTACCCTATCTTCGGTAAAATCCACATAATCTAAATTACCGGGACTTACTGTTGTCCATGGAGACAAGGCAATAGAAGGCTTAAGGTTTGTGAGGATAGCATCTGACGGGAGATGAACGGTGATTACCTTGTTTGTCTGATCTATTACCCCTTCATGTTTCGTAAATATATTGTTAAGATTATTGTGATAAGGCTCAAAACTAAATGCTGTGATAGCTCTTAAGTTCGATTTAGGATAGTCGTCGATATCTTTTGTACAGCTACCCGATAAAATCAGACCTGCAAAACAAAATGAAAGAAAGATGATTCTCATAATTTATTCAGATTTAAGATTTATAATTTGGTCAAAAATGGATTAAAACCTTTGAGTAAACTTGCTCATTTAAGCAAAAAAGCTGCTCTTTTATGTAAAAAAGAGCACATTGGACTTGTTTAAAGAACTTATCCTACCATTATTTTTTCTACAGCGACCTGATTATCCGCATATACTACCTTCACCAGGTAAAGGCCTTTCATCAAGTCTCCTAAAAAAAATGTAACATCACCCTGTCCCGGTTTTAATTTGACAGAACGAAGCTCTTTACCTTCTAAAGTTAGAAGCGATAAAGACTGGGCATCGTAAACATAAACATGTAGATAGTCTTTAACAGGATTAGGACTCATTGTTATTTTTTTAGTCGATTTCATACCAATCGACATTACATCGCTATAGGCAATTTCCCCGCTTTTACCTACCTGTTTCAAACGATAATAAAGTATCCCTATAATGGAAGAATTCAGGTTATCAATAAAATAATAGTTATGTTGCTCTGGGGTATTAAAAGCTTTAACCTCTCCAACAGCAATAAAATCTTTACCATTGGTACTACATTCTATTACATAACCAGAGGTGTTATTTTCGTTTACTGTTATCCAATTATGCTTTACATTTCCATTTTCTAAACGAACCTGATAGTTTAACAATTCTAAGGGTAGGGTCGTATTACTGACCAATATAATATCTTCGGACATACCCATTCTGTCAGCAGTATTTATACGAATATCTGTATCGCTACCATTTACCAATATGCTTACCCTACCTGATTCTGAAACGACGTGATAGTTTCCCTTTATTTTTAATCTTATCTCGGATTGTTTCCATGTAGGGTCAGAAGCCGATAGGTACACTGTATCCTGTGTTCTCTGCAACATGACTGATGCTGGATGATCACTTTTTACAATATCTATCTCGCCCGATTCCCAAAAATTCACACCTATTACATTTAATTTTCGCTCTAAAACTGCCTGTATTTTATCTGTATTACTTAAGATCTGAATATCCGGATTTACTGAATAGTCAGATGTTCCCTGTTTCGTTTCACCCGGAAGAAGTACGTAGGCATATTTGCCTGATGAAGGACTAACACCATGATTTATATACAACTGAGTAAAACCATTATTATCACGATATGCATTTACTGCTGTCTGTTCTGGAAAATAGTAACCAGATGTCCCCTCAAGATATATCCATGATGGATTGTCCAATGTTCCTGTCCAGCCTTTTGTTGCTGGCTTGGAAACATTATCTACAATTAGTGCCTGTAAACTCTGTCTGTTCTCTATAATTGTTTCTACATTTCTTGCTTCTGTAAGTTTTATCCCGGCTCCCAAGGCTACAATCTCATTATCAAACATGAACCATGATTTTTTTGCTTCCAGGGAACTAACCTCTCCAACCAAATGCATACCTGCTGTGCCATAAAGCTTACGAAGGCTCACCCCTCCAGCCCAGTCTTTTGCATTTGTAGGTATCCCGAAAAGACCATAATTATTTACTGTTGCTTGTCTCTCTATAACATCAACCGTTGTACCAGGTAAGCGCTTGGTATCTACATTAGAAAAATAATTGACGTATTGGCTACGGTCACTGTTATACAAATAAGTCATCCCGTCTCCCAAATACCAACCTTTGGTATTTTCATTATTTATTGATTCAAATTTACCTATACGGGATGAAGACATCGATATTCCAAAACGAAATCCTGGTCGATGATGAATAATACGGTCACCTGCTGTTAATACAAGGTTAAATGAAGAAGAGGTTGCATTATTCAGAGAAGCATCATTTAATAATTCATCCAACCGGGGTTTATCTATAACAGGATCAATTCCATTATAAATATCAGTATAGTAACTATTATGTGTAAACATACGTTTACATACTTCTCGAATTTCTTTCTTATCATTGGCATTATCTAAAATTGCTGTCGTTTCTGCAATATCTAAGGCTACACGGCGGGCGAGTTCAAATGGATTTTTGGTAACCCCTCTTCCCATAAACATCCTCATCATTTCACCATCATAAAATGCCGGAAAATAGGCTTTTTTGATCCAGGTTAACAAACTTGCTTTTATTTCTCCGGACAATCCGATTCCTGTTCCTTCTAAAACCGCTATCATTAAGGAAGATGTCCCAATTATTTCTGACCCGTAAGTTCCTATATATGGCAAAGCAATATGTTGGATAAAAGTTCCGTCTTCATATAATCCTTCTTTATCCAAAACAGAATAATTGTGATAATCTCCCTGATCTTTCCACAATTTCTCAAAGGCTATTTGGGCAGATTTTCTTTGAATTAGTGTTGTATTATCTACAAAAGCCCTTACCAGGTTATCCAAAGCAAGACGTATATCCTGCATATTGTTAGACAATACCCCACAATAAAACAGACTTTTACATATAGACGCCTGATTGGCATAAGTTAGATTACCACTAACTGTAAAATTACGTACATGAGCGGTAACAGCGACAGTATAATTTTGTTTTACTGCACTCGGCAGTTCGTCATACAATATCGAGATAATTCTGGCATAGTTATCGGGAATTCCTATACGCCATTCCCAAAAATTACCTATACGCTGAGTATTCTGGTTAAATGCATAACTATGCATAAAGTTTAATCCCATGATGATATCTGACAACAACTGCTGATTTTTATACAACGATGAAGATTTGTACGCATAAGCCTGAGCCATAATCAATAACCGCCAATAGGATCCGTTCACATGTTTAGGTGCTGTTGCTGCATTATCTTTCAATCCATTATAATTGCTCCACAAATAGCTGACAGGAGATTTCTCCATATTATTCCAATAAGTATTAGCATTAGTGGCTATACTGTTTATCTTCGCTTTTACTTTAACATCATTTACATCATAATCTGCTCCCAGCACAATTTTATCGTGGAAATTCTTTCTCATTAAATTGAACAATGCTTCCTCTTCTATTGTATTGATACTTTTCACGGACAATTCACCTCTGGCACTTGAATAAAGAACCGATGATAGCAGCAATACCAACGTAACTATTATCTGGATATATACAGTTCTTTTTTGAACATTTTTGAACACATTATTCATAAATTCTTTTTAAATTTTGTCTTTGCCTTTCTTGAAAAATCCCGGCTAACATTTAACAAGTTTTTGATAAAAAACACACAAAGATCAGGAAACTCCATTCCCTAAACTTATGTGTGTTTCTTTTATTATTTTGAAGCTAATAGGTTTATTCAATTACAATTTTCTCAGCAATAACCTTATTCTCTATATCAGTTACTTTTACAAGATAAAGTCCCTTCACCAGATTACCAAAATGAACAAGTTCACCATCTTGATCCGGATTCAACTTTGTTGAAAAAACTTCAACTCCGTTTACAGATATTATAGAAAGTGATTTCGCTCCAGGTACAAAAACACGTAGATAATCTTTAGCAGGATTAGGCGAAATAACTATTTTATTACCTAAGCCTACTTTAACTGGTACTACCTTACTATAATTACTTTTATCATCAATATCTACCTGTTTTAAACGGTAATATAGCGTTGATATTGAAAGTAAATCAGCAGATAATTGATCTGTAAAATAATAATCATGCTGCCCTGCTGTATTTTTAGAATCAACCCTGCCCACCGCTGTAAAATCTATACCATTGATACTGCGTTCTATCATAAAATGAGAAGTATTTACTTCGCTTGCTGTTGTCCAATGATTTTTTATCGAAGTATTTTCTAATCTGGCATCATAACCTATTAAAGTAAGCGGTAGAGGCAACTCTTGTCCGTACGCACTTATTGCAATTCTAGTTATAGATGGATATTCACCACTTTTATATTCTAATTTTAATCTTTGAGGCCCTTGTTTATCAAGTACAAAATCAACTACCTGTATGCCATTTCCTGCTGGAATAGCAAAATATTTTAAATCTCCCCACGTATTGGTACTTGTATTGTAAGAATACAATAAAACATTTCTTTCTGTAGCGCCTGAGCCTAACCATCCTTCAATTCTAATTTTACCTACACCATCTTTTAAGGTCGGAAAATAAATAGTAGCTGCTCTTGTATTATTTTTACCATCAATATCGGGATTGCTGTTATAAAGTACACTGATAGATTTACTTTCTCCCGGAGGAGTTCTTTTACTAAAGGTATAGCGAACCAAACCTAAACAATCATATTGTCTCAGGTTATTATCTACAATTGGATTAGGAAAATCATCTGTACTTACAGTGGCTTGCGTAAAATTAACGTTAACTGATGTAAATGGTAGTCCTGAATAAATGCCATCAGCAGCATAATCTGTTGTTTGGGCAAGCACATTTAATGAAGTAAATAAAACAAATGATAATAGTAATGTTTTCATTTTCATAATCAATAATTTAAGGTTATTACTTTGTGAATTGGTTTAAACAAAACTATATTCTTAGTTTTTAGATTTTATGCTCTAATTGGCAAATTGTTTGCTCACGACAGGAAAACCAAAACCGTTGAGAATGATTTTGTTTTTTGAACAGGGTAATTAATGAGAAGTACCATTTCTATTCTAAAAAAACAGAATATTCCTTTTAGCTCTTTATTCTATCTTGATATTATTTTGGAATAAAAACAGAGGTTAATCTAGAGTACATTCAAATGTTTTTTTTCCCTTGACACAAATTAGAGACTTAAAATTATCTCTATAAAATAACATTGTATATTATCTACAGATATATTAATCAGCTGTCTTTGTAGTTTTCTGATAAAAGTATATATGTCTCCCCTCAAATATATCTTCCTTGATCTAAAGGGTAATCAACATACAGTATTAAAAGGTATTAATCTACTTTTACAACAGGAGTGCAAATGTTTACTGTCGAATAAAACTTTCAAAAGCCAGTTTAGGGCTGTAGGTAATATCAATTTCCCCTGTTTAGACTGTTTAGATAACTAAATTAGTTGCTTAGTCCAGAGCTTTTGAAACTGATTCAAATTTTTCACATCCTATCCAAAACATGTCCAAAAACAGAAAAAGCCACTGATAATCAGTGGCTTTTAGTCGGGGTGGCAGGATTCGAACCTACGACCTCCACATCCCAAATGTGGCGCGATACCGGGCTACGCTACACCCCGATTAGGTATCACCTTTTTACTTTAAAGGACTAATCCCTTTTGAGTGGCACAAAGGTAAAATTTAGAAATACACTCTGCAACTATTTTTTAATATTTATTTCAAAAAACAGTTAACCAACTAGCTATCAGCATTATTTTTTTTAGTAGCAAAGGGCATTAAAAGTAAATAAGCACCTTTTTTATCCTTGAATAGGATATAAAGATGCTTATTCTTATCAGCTAAACAAGGGAAAAACTAGTCTTTTTTAGCCGCTGTCTTTTTTGCTGCCGGTTTCTTGGTCGTTTTAGCCTTTTTTTCAGTAGACTCTTCTTTAACAGACTCTTCTACTAATTCTACCTTTGTTTCTTCTGCTTGAGTTTCTGTAGCAGGTTCTTCTTCATCAAACAATGGTAGTTCTTTTATAATAGAAAACCAATTGACAATTTTTTTGATATCGGATGTATATACTCTTTCTTGGTCATGATCCGGAACCACATCCGCAAAAAAAGCTCTCAATACCTTGGCGTCTTCTTTAGAAGAAGGAATTGTTTTTGAATAAACCTTCATCGCTTCAAAAATATCCTTTAACCTTCTGTCTTCATCATCACAGTAAATGGTGATATCTTCCAAAGAAGCTAGTTTAGAAGTAGATAAGTTAACTACTAACTTAAGTTTTTGCGCATCAAGTCCTTCTAAAATAAAACCAGACTTATTTTGTCCTACTAATTTGAACAAACCTGGCTTTCCCGAAACGGCTACTAGTCCCGTAATATTCATAAATCTTAAATATTAATCTTCAATAATTTCAATAGTAATGATCTTATCTCCTTGTCTGATATCATCTACCACATCTACGTTTTCTATAACTTTACCAAAGCAGGTATGGTTACGGTCTAAATGTGCTGTATTGTTACGACTGTGACAAATGAAAAACTGAGACCCTCCTGTATTTCTACCTGCATGTGCCATAGACAACACTCCTCTATCATGATATTGATTTTCTCCTGTCAATTCACAATCGATATTGTAACCTGGACCACCTGTACCTGCTCTAAATGAAGTTGCCTCATTTTTCGAAAACGGACATCCTCCCTGAACAACGAAATCAGGAATTACTCTGTGGAATGTTATACCATCATAAAACCCTTCTTTAGCTAATTTAATAAAGTTAGCTACCGTGTTTGGCGCATCATTGTCATAGAAAGATACTGTCATATCTCCCTTTTCAGTCTTAATTATTGCTTTACTCATCTCTTTCAATTTTTAAGGATGCTAAAATAACAAAATTTTTCAGGCCATATTAGCGTTTTGATTCAATATCCTTATTTTTAGACTGATGAAAAAGTTATTTCTATTCGTAATACTGTGTTTTTTGGCTTCTAAAGGCTTTACAAGCTCTTTATTGATACCTATGGACGATCAGCAAAAGAATCATCTTAAAGCTTATGGTTTAGCTTATTGGACTTTAAAAAAGAATCTGGAAATTACCTGGCTACTTAATTATAGAGGAGGAAGTTTTTTATCTCCTTACCACCCGGAGATTGAGAAAGAACTAAAAATAAGGGGTATTAGCTATGATGTGATTGCTGATGCTAGAGCCTCTGCTATATTAACAGAAATTGCTAACCCGGAAGCTAATATGGAAATGGTTAAACTGGAAAAGGCTCCTAAAGTAGCCGTATATTCTCCTAAAAGCAAACTTCCCTGGGATGATGCTGTAACTCTTGTGCTAACTTATGCTGAAATACCTTATGATGTGGTTTACGATGAGGAGATTCTTGATGGAAAGCTTAGCAATTATGACTGGCTGCATTTACATCATGAAGATTTCACAGGGCAATACGGGAAATTCTGGGCTAATTTTGCCAGTGCTGCCTGGTACAAACAAGATGTACAACAGCAGGAAGAAAGGGCTAAAAAATTGGGCTTTAAAAAGGTTTCTCAGATGAAGCTGGCTGTAGCAAATACGATTAAGAATTTCTGTATTGGGGGCGGTTTTTTATTTGCGATGTGTTCCGGAACTGACACTTTTGATATTGCACTTTCGGCTGAAGGTGTTGATATATGTGAATATATGTTTGATGGAGACCCTGCAGATCCTCATGCTCAAAGTAAACTCGATTTTTCTAAAACATTTGCCTTTCAGAATTTTAAACTGGAAACTAATCCGGCGATATATGAATTTTCTAATATAGATGCCACAGATTTCAGAAAGGTAGAACGTACCAGAGACTTCTTTACCTTGTTTGATTTTTCTGCTAAATGGGATATCATTCCCACTATACTTACACAAAACCATGAAAAAGTAATTAAAGGTTTTATGGGACAAACTACTGCTTTTAGAAAAGAGGTTATCAAACCAGAGGTTACTGTAATGGGAGAATTAAAATCAGCTAATGAGGCTCGTTATATACATGGAGAGGTAGGAAAAGGTCAATGGACTTTCTATGGCGGACATGACCCAGAAGACTATCAGCATTTGGTTGGCGACCCACCTACTGATTTAAATTTATTTCCTAATTCTCCGGGCTACAGGCTCATATTGAATAATATTTTATTTCCTGCTGCCAAGAAGAAGAAACAGAAAACTTAACTTTTTATTTCTTCTCCGTATGCTTTATAATTGATAGTCTTTTTTATGAATGACTTTATGATGTATTTATTTCCAGTTCAAATCTCCACCGGAAATAATATAAAAGAAAAATATTATAGCTCCATAAAGAAGGAAAGCTAAAATGATACAACCAAAGATACCGGTAGCAATAATTACAAAAAACCTGGTTATTCCTGAATATTTGTTAGCTTTTTCTAAATTTTTATGCTTATTTTCTCGAATAGTTATTAAAGAAAACAGCAAAGCAAGAAGACTAAAAACATTCCAGGGAAAGCCAAATAGAACAAGAATTAAGGAGTGAATAAACCAGGTTTCTGCTGATTTCCGCCAATATCTTTCATACTGTCTGTTTCCTACTTCTACACTCATATTTCCACGTTTGATTGTGCTTTAAATATAATTGTTTTTGGTGTAGGATTTATAAAATAGAGGATAATAGACTGAAACAACTCTGTTTTAAAAATTTGTATACACAACTGAAATAAGTATAAAATATTACCCAAGTTAATGTTTAAAGAGATATTTTTTTTTGATTGCCCTGCAATAACATTTATATTTTTATACTTACAAGGCCGAAACAAATTAATTCAGGAAGTATTATTCGATAAAAACAGGGCTGTATCATAAATAAAAAATTTGTCATCATTTCGATACTTCGACCAGCTCGTTAAGCAATCTCATCTCTAAATACTCTCGAAAGAGATTCTTTACGAAAGCATTCGGTCCCGGAATGACCACTAACTCCTGATACAGCCCTATAGTTTTTCATTAAGCGGCTTAAGTAATTGCCGCCCGTTTTCTATCAATTCATTTGAAATATAATAGGAATCACATAAGAGACTCTCACTTTTCTTCCATTCATTACACCAGCTTTCCACAATGGTGATTTTTTGATTACTCTAATGGCTTCTTCATCACATCCGCCACCTATCCCTTTAATTACCTTTATATCGGTAACCGAACCATCTTTTTCTACTACAAAAGATACGGTTACTCTTCCCTGTATACCTTCTTCTTTTGCAACAGCCGGATAGTTTAGATTTTTCCTCAGGAATTTTGCCCAGGCATCCATACCTCCAGGAAATGCAGGCATCTCTTCTACTACAGCCATATTATACGTAGCATTATCACTCCCCTCTCCTTTACCTCCTGAATTTGCTGTAGTCGAATTTATAACTCCAGGAGTTAAATTGCCAGACTCTGGTTTTGTTCCTGCTATATTTTCAGGACCTATAATATGAGTTTGCAGAGTAGCTACATCAGGAGCATCAATCCCTTTGATATCTTCTACAGGACGCATTTCCTGATATTTAACCTGTGCAACATTCACTTGAGTTACTGTATTCTCTGATAAATCTTTGGCGGGATGATCCTGTGCAACTATTAAAGGTTTCTCCTTTTGATTGAAATCTTCCAGTTTTACCACTCGCTTATCATCATATTGTCGATCAGGCAAGGAAGTTGGAATCACGGAGACTTCTTTGTCTCGATTTAGATAATAAACAGTAGAGCCTATAAACAGACTAAATACCCCAAAAGAAATCAGCAGGGCTTTAAACAGATAACTATCCGCATCTCTTCTTATCACAAACGCTCCATAGGATTTATTTCTGTCCTGGAAAACTAGGTCGAGCCACTCTCCCCCGTTTAAATTGAATTTAGAGAATAACATATCGAAAAGAATTTGATTAACATTAATTTAAGAAGAATAAGTCTAAATAAAAAACATTTTCTCATTTTTTAACGACACAAAAAAAGAGGGCTCTAAATAGATTCCCTCTTCTCTAATTAAATAAGTGGTGGTATAAATTTAAAGATAACTGTAAGATTCATCTGCTAATGTACATGGCTATTACAAAACCAGCAGATTTATCCTTTTATTTTTATCTTTCTACTGTACTACGGATTCGTGTTTTTTAATTCTATTATTTCGAACTATCCCTTCCAAATAATAATAATCAGCATAATTAATTGGCACATCTATTTCACTATTTTTTGGCCAATGTCCGGTACTATGGTCCAGTATAAATCCTTTATTGGTTCCCTCAGCAGATTTATATTTAGTAGCCATAGCATGTGTCATTTCTCTGGCTTTTTTAAGATAATCTTCTTTTTTGCTATATGTACTTAGTTCATATAAAGCTGATGATATTACCGCAGCAGCAGACACATCTCTGGGTTCATTCGGAATCTTTGGTGCATCAAAATCCCAGTAAGGAATTAAATCTTTGGGCATATTCTTATTGTTGAATATAAATTTTGCTACATTTTCTGCTTGTGCCAGATAGGCTGGATTTTTGGTATAACGATAGCACATAGTATATCCATAGATAGCCCAACCTTGCCCTCTAGCCCATGCAGAATCATCTGAATATCCCTGATGGGTATTTCTTTTCTCTACCGCACCGGTTTTTGGATTGTAACCAATCACATGCCAGGTACTGTAATCTGGTCTAAAATGATTTTTCATTGTAGTATTGGCGTGAGTTACCGCAATATTGTAATAGGTAGAGTCGCCGGTAAGACGGGTTGCTTCAAACAACAATTCTAAATTCAACATGTTATCTATAATTACCGGAAAATCCCATTTATCACTGTTATGGTCCCATGAACGAATAGCGCCAACTTTAGGATTAAAACGTGTGATCAATGTTTTTGCTGATTGTATAATAACTTCTTTATAATCTTGTCTACCTGTTAAACGATAGCCATTACCAAAGCTACAATAGATTTTAAATCCCATATCATGGGTATTACCATTGTATTTTTCTTTTTCGATTTTAGCTGTAAACTTTTCTGCCTCTGCTTTTCTTTTTTCGTCTTTGGTTAGCTCATAAAGGTACCAAAGGTTACCGGGAAAGAAACCGCTTGTCCAATCTTTGGAAGGGACTAAAACCAATTGCCCATGCTCTACCGTCCTTGGAGATACTAAAACACCTTTCTTATTATCCACTTTAGGAATTTCCTGCAATAATAAGTCTGTCTGAAATTGTGCCTGCTTTACTATTTTTTGTGTTTGGATAGACGTGGAACAAGACGTTAATACCACACCAGTCAGCAACGTAAGCGTTATTTTATTATTTATAATCATCTTCTTATTTTTTCTACAACCAAATTAAAGGATATTTTATGGGCATATTACGCACTACTTCTTCTACTGTGAGTTGATGTTTTAGCTTTGCCCATGTGGCTAACCAATCTTTTTTATTATAAGCCTCTGCTCCAAATAATAAAAAAGGATGTGCTACAGGCCATTCATCCCAATACATTACATCCGGTTTTAAAGGCCATGTTGCTTTGTCTTTTATATAGGGATAAATAAAACTGATTCCATTTTCTATAGACAGCCCTTTGCTTGTTTTATAAGTCCACAAATTATCATTTTTACTCGACAAAATTTGAACTAAAGCTGTCATGGCGTCCATATTAAACAAGGAGTAACCATAAGGTTTGGTACGACGCATTTCTTGTGGAAAGCTTCCGTCTTCTGCCATTTGATTGGGTAACAACACTTCTTTATATCGTTTTGAAGAGAATGCGGTTAACTCTTTATTGCCTGTTAATTTTGAAAAAGAAGCTATTTGCATTACAAAACAGGTTCCATGGTTATTGGTGGCATTCATTTCTGCATTGCCATAAGGATGCGTCATTAACCAATCCAAATAGGATGCAAACCACTTTTTAATATCTGCAACTAATTGAGGATTTAATTGTGCCGACAGAATATATACACTTTGCGCCACTTCTATTAAATGAATAGTATCTATGATACCAATTCCTCTTCCTGTAAACCTTCCTTTTATAGCTTGTGCATATAGTAAATTAGGATTCATTTTAGTTTCCTTAGCTACGAACCAGGCTTTCAGATGTATCTCCATTTTGTTGAGATACTGTTTATCTCCTGTTATTTTGTATGCTGATGCCAAAACTCCAACTATTCTGCTAAACCTGATCATTGCCAGACGGTGAGCTACAAAATTATCCGGATTGGTCATTCCATCTTTCTGAATATATGGACCATCTGGATTCTCTGGGTCTGGCCACCAGTAATCTCCTTCGGAGTAAAAATCATGCTTTCCCCCTGCACTTCGTTTGCTATGTTCTGCAGTAACCGTAACAGGTTCTTGTTGCATAGCCCAGGCCGCTTCCTTTAAAACATCTGATTTTAATACTTTTACAGCTTCTTTATAGAACTTACCCTGTGCACCTACTTTTACAGAAAAAAGCAATATGGTAAAAACCAGTATATATGATATCTTGAAATAATTTTTCATCAGTTACAATTTATAATTCTATAAACACTGTAGATATTCCTTCTGATTTTGCAGAAACCACGCTTTTTCCTGTATTTTTTATTACTCGTATAATAGCTCTTCCATTATACATTTGCAGGTAGTTAGAACCGGTTGATGTTCCCTGATTATCAATCAATTTGCCATCTCCTACTAATTCAAAACTCACGTAGTTTGCTGCTTCCAGGCATTGTACTCCTTTATCATCAAACAACTTAACTTCTAGTGTTGCTATACCATTTTCATCGGCTATCTTATGAATTTCCATTTTTGCTGGTTTACCCCATTTTGCTGTTTGATATTGTTGCACAATCTCATCTGTTAATATTGTTTTTCCTTTTTTGGCAACCACTTTTATCGTATTATTACCTTCTTGATAAACAACATTCCATCTTAACCCTGCCGCAGGGAAATTCTGACTATCTCTTTTCTTTACGCCCATGCTCTTACCATTAAAAAACAGTTCTGCCTCGTCGCAATTAGAGTATACTTTAACTACCTTTTTTTCTCCCGCGTCGCCCCATCTAACTGGCCAGTTATGTCCAGATATACGCAACATTGGGGTTGTTATCCAATAGGATTGAAACACATAATAAGCTTCTTTTTTAGTAAAATCACGTTCTACAACTCCTTTTTGATTCATGTATGGAACAGGATTTTCTGGTCTTACCGGAGTCGAAAAATCTTTAAATGGCCAATAAGCAGCTCCTGTTAACCATGGCATATTTTCCTGCTCTTTCAGGTGCCAGTCTATTAGATTACAGATATAACTTTCGCTCCAATCGCCATCTTTAGAAAAACGGGCATCGCCGCCATAAAAAGTAGCATCACCAGCTCTTTCATCAGCTTCACCTCCTATTTTTAACCTGTTTATTATTTTCTCTGGTTCTTCGGCATTTCTTCTGGCATGGCTATCTCCACCCCATTCCACATGCAGAAAATGGTTTACTCTTTCCATTTCCTTTTTTGAAACGTCTTTATACTCCTGATAAATACCTCTGTACCATCCTGCCCAAATAGAAGGCGAATAAACATCTACAATATCTTTACAAAAATCGCATCTTCTGATGGCCGTTTTTCTGGTATTGTCTAATTGATGACTTAAATTATTCAGTTCTTTCATGAAAGTTCTGATAGCTTCTTTATCAAAGGTTGTAAAGTCTCCTGGCCAATCATTTTCGTTACCTAATCCCCAAATAATTACTGATGGATGGTTATAGTGCTGCTCTATCATGTTTTTCAGCATTCTTCTAGCCTGTTTTTTATAGACTTCGCCACCTAATCCGCCACGGCACCATGGAATTTCTTCCCACACCAATATACCTAATCTATCACATTCTTCCAGTACAATTCTAGATTGCTGATAATGGCCTAACCTGATGAAATTTACGCCCATATCTTTCATCATCTGTATTTCGGTTTTGATCATTTCTTCAGTCATTGCTGCCGCTACACCCGCATGATCTTCATGTCTGTGTGTACCTCTCAATAATAAACGTTTACCGTTTAACAGAAATGGTCCGTTTTTAACGAATTCAAAATGCCTGAAACCTACTTTTTCTATATGTTTATAGCTTTGTCCATTAGCTTTAACTTCCAGTTCTACAGTATATAATTGTGGTTTTTCTGGTGACCAAAGCTGTGGTTTATTTAATTTGGCAGTCCACAAAAGCTCATCAGTTTCTTTAAGTTCGGTTTGTTTTTTGGCATTAAAAACTACTTTCCCTTGCGAATCTTTTACCTGTACGTTTACATCGGCACTGGTTAACTTTCCCGGATTGTAAAAACGCCCTGTAATTTTTAGATTACCTTGTTTACCCTGGGCATCTACTTCGGCTAAGGCAAAAAGTTTGTCTACTGAAACTTCTGGTGTATAAACCAAATTAAGATAACGATATAACCCACCATATACATTAAAATCTGATAAATCAGATGGAATCATTTCCAAATCTCTTGAGTTATCGCACCTTATAGAAATAGGTATAGCACCTTTAAACTGAGTATTGAATACTTTTTCTTGTTTAAATTTATTTACAGCATCAGTAATATCAACGGTGAATTCATCGTAACCACCAACATGTTCTCCTACTTTGGTATTATATACATACACCGACGTTTTTTGCCCAGCGCCTTCAAAGTTCAGCAAGATTCTGCCTTTAGGATATGGATTGTCTAATTTAAGGTTTGTTCTGTACCAACCTGGGCCTTCGTAGTAGTTTACTTTTGGATCTACAGCATCCATTTCATTAAAACAATGTGGCAACACTACTTTTGACCATAAGGGTACGCTTTCTGAGGATCCTGGCTTTGATTCTCTAACAGCTTCCCAAACACCTCCCAAATCTCCTTTCAGGTATTCCCAATTTTGGGTTAGTCTTTTGGTTTGCTGGGCTGTTGCTATTTTTACAGTCAGTAAAAATGCAGCCAATAATACTAATCTGGCTCTTAACAAATAAATCTTAAAAGGGCTTTTCATGTAATGTAAATTAATTAGGATTATAACAAAGACAAACCTAATTTAATGCTTCTGTTTTAAAGGGTATTTTTTTAACAAAAATGGGTAAATATCTTAAAAATCACCCGGACAGATGTGCTTAAAACCCGTCTTTAGTCAATATAGTGAGTAAATAATGAGGATACCTTCTATAAATATATAACCATATTTTAGAACATATTAATCTGAGATTCAATTATTATTCCGTGGTTTACATAGTTCTAAATGAGGTTATTTAGCCGTTCCTCTTTGCAAAGAAGCTACCGAATTAGGTAATTTCTCTTCTATGATTTATTAATCTTAAATTACTCCTTTTATCCTCTATTTACTCTCCTTTCTGTATTGGACAAATACAAAAATCAGGAGTGTCATCATGAGTCCGCAAAGCAATAAAAAAACCAACCATCAACAACATAACAATAAAACTTAGCTTACTCAACATATTATAATTACTTTTAGGCTTCGATTGAACATAGATATGAAAAAAATCTTACTTTTTCTTTTAATGGCATTTTATGCTATTTCAACCTATTCACAAGCTACTATTTTTGTGCAAACTCCCATCACCTCAACGGCGATTTCTGATCTTAGAGCCCCTAATGGCACTACGGCGCATACCACTTTTAGGGCAGCGTTTATCATTCCGGCAAGTGAACTTAACGGCCTCATTAATTCAAGCACTATCCTCAAAAGAATGGGTTTTGTTTATACTTCTGGTGTGAACTCAGCAGCAGGTGGTAACCTTAAAATCTATTTACAAAACACTAGTGACGCAACTTATTCAAAATCGACGACTTGGACAGCTGCTATTACAGACATGGCACAAGTTTATGATGGCAATTATAGCCTCCCTGTAACAACAACTACAGCAACTACCGATATTCCGCTAAGTACTAGCTTTACCTATACAGGAGGTGGTTTATACGTTGCCTATGATTACCTTGGAACTCAGTTTGCGACGACTGCCGCGGTGTATAGATCTGATAATTCTATACCAGGATCTCTTTTCAATGGGCAAAGTAACACTACCAGCCCTCCCGCTATCTTTACCGCCAGCAGTGCTTTTAGACCTTCCCTTTTATTTGGCTTTGATAACCCCTATCAAAATGACCTTACAGTTAGCGCACTGGATATTTACGGTACCATCAGCAAGTTTACTCCCAATACAGTTACCGCTACCGTTCAAAATAAAGGTTCCCAAAATGCCAGTAATGTTCAGGTAAGCCTCAATATCACAGGAGCCAATAGTACCAGCCAAACTTTTACGATACCTAGTTTAAACGCTGGCGCAAGCACCCAGGTAGTTTTTAATACGGTTAACACCAATGTTGGTGCACAAACTGTGGGCGTAAGTGTGCCAAACGACCAAAACAACACCAATAATTCCCTACAGAGAACACAAACAGCAGGTTGTGGGGACCTGGCATTCTATAATACTACGGATGCGCCTTATGATGGCATTGGTTTCAATACTGGTTCAGTGCTACTAGCCGTAAAGTACCTATCGCCAGCTGTTAGTGTTAACGTTAGCGCCGTTGAAGTACATATTGCTCCTGCGACGACCAGTGTGGATAAGCAGGTAGGCGGCGTTCTTTTAGATGAAAATGGAGTGATATTAGCAGAATCTGAATTAAAGACCATTACCAATGCCATGCTCAACAGTAAAGTAGTTTTTAATTTTACAAGCCCGATTAATATTCCTGCTAATACCAATTATTATGTGGCGCTAAAACAAACCGCAGGCACACCTGGCTATTTTCCGGTGGGCACCTTTAGTCCTGCTAATATTCCAGCTGGCCGTGTATATTCTTTTGCTATCACCGGCGGCACACCAACAGAATATACCAATTTAGGAACTTTAATGATAGGCAGTAAATTAAGCCCCTCAGCAACAATTACTAGTTCCACTACAGGCGTAATCAACTCGGGCACCAGTGTAACTTTCACTGCCAGCCCTAATTTTAGCCAATATATCTTTAAAGTAAATGGAGGTACCGTTCAAACAGGTGCGGGTAATAGCTATACCTATACGCCTGTAAATAATGATGTGATAAGTGTAGAAGCTTCCTTAAATGGCTGCAACGCTCCTGCAGCTAACATTACCATGCAGGTCGATCATAGCCTACCCATCCGTTCATATAGTTTTACGGCTCAAAAAGAGCAACAAGCGGTGAAGATAAATTGGCAAACATTAACGGAAACGAACAATAAGGAGTTTATCGTGGGCCGTTCAACTGATGGCGTCAATTATACCGAAATTGCAAAAGTACCAGGTGCTGTTAATAGCCTTAGCCATAAATATTATCAGGTGTTAGATGCAACTCCTTATCCCGGCGTTAACTATTATAAATTGGAACAATTAGACCTCGACGGACAACGAAATGAAGTTGGTATAAAAATTTTATATTTTAAACTTGATGATCGATTTAGTCTTTATCCAAACCCTGTAAAAGACATCCTTAACATCAATTTAACTAACAATACTTTTAATCAATTACAACTGGTTAGTATCAATGGAAATGTATTATATGAAGCTTCCCTAAGTCCCCAAAACCAAATCCACCAAATTAACATGAAAAACTACTCATCAGGAATTTATATTATTTACCTGAAAGGAGATCAAGAAGTAATCCAACATAAGGTGATTAAAGATTAAATAGTAGTGGGTAAGAGAAAACTTACCCACTACTATTTATTTGGGATATACAATTACTTTATTATTTAAATCTAAAACAGCAAGTAGCTATACTTTCTATTAAAAGCATTAAACTAGTTAAATATATTATATTCCAACCTCATCAATATATTCTGAAGGAGTTTTTCCGAACTGTTTTTTAAATTCTTTAGAAAAATATTTAGGATCTGTAAAACCAACAATATAAGCTACCTCAGAAATTGTACCCGCTTTCTGATCCAGTAACTGAACGGCTCTTTTTAGACGAAAAGACTTGATAAAGTTATTCACCGTCAATCCAGTTACGGCTTTAATTTTTTTATAAAAAACAGGGGTACTCATTCCTATCTCATAGGCAAATTCATTGACACCAAAATCAGGATTATTGATATTTTCTTCCAATACTTTCAATACTTTCTCTATAAAGTGTCCATCCGGGTGTTCTATTACTGGAGTATTAGGTTCTAAACTTAATTTTTGGGTAAATTTTTCGCGCAGGCTATGTTGAAGATTTATCAGGTTAGCCAGACTATACAACAGTTTATCTATGGTAAATGGTTTTGCCATATACAAATCGGCCCCGGTTTTTAACCCTTCCAGCTCATCTGCTTCTCCTGACCTGGCAGTTAACAAAATCACTGGGATATGATTGGTCCTATCATCAGATTTAATTGTCCTGCAAAAATCAATACCATTCATTACAGGCATCATCACATCTGAAATAATAATATCAGGTATAATATCCAAAGCCAGTTCCAATCCCTGCGCTCCATTTTCTGCTGTCCTGACCTGATATTTGTTTTTCAGAGTACTTATTATAAAATCTCTTACTTCTCTATTATCTTCTACTACCAGAATATATGGCAAATGTTTCCCAACTGGTATTTCTGCTTTTGTATTTTCTGTACCTTGCGGTATTTCTATTTCCAAATTCGGTTGAGTTACAGCTATATATTCTTCCGTTTTAACAACCTGGAAATCTGCAAAATGTGTACTTCCCTTTTTAAGAGATAATTTAAACACTGTTAATGTAGTACTATCTTCTACTTCTAAATCTCCATCATGCAACCTGACAATACTTTTGGATAAAGCCAGACCTATTCCTGTCCCCGCATTGCGCTGTTCTGATTCTTCCTGATAAAAGTCTGCAAAAATCTTGGCTCTATTTTCTGGAGCAATTCCTTTTCCGCTATCCTTTATACGGATATATAGCTTTTCATTATCTTCTGCTATAGAAATTATAATTTTCCCTTCGTAAGGGACAAATTTAAAAGCATTAGATAACAGGTTATAAATCACCTTCTCCATCTGGCTTCTATCTATAAAAACTATGATTTCGGCTTTTGGAGATTCAAAGATATAATCCAATGCTTTTTCAGAAGCTTCGTAACTATATGCCTGATAAATTTGGTGTACAAACTCTACAATGTTTACCGGCTGAACTCTTAAATCCATTTTACCGGCTTCTACTTTACTGAAATCCAATAATTCATTAATCAATTTTGTCAAACGTTTAACATGTTTATGGATTCCCAAAAGCTGGTAGTTGAGATAATTATTCTCTTGATTTTCGGTTATTAATTTTTGTAAAGGTCCAGATATCAGCGTTAAAGGCGTTCTTATTTCATGCGATACATTTCTAAAAAAGGCTATTTTAAGTTGGTGGATTTCATGTTCTTTATGCAATAGCTGTCTTATGATAAAGTATCTTATGGAAACAAACGCGATAGCAAACAAAACTGCTATATAAATCAGATACGCCCACCAGCTTTTCCAAAAAGGGGGATATATCTTAATTTTCAGTACGTTCTCGTTACTCCATACACCATCATTGTTAGCTCCTTTAAATAATAGAGTATAATCACCATCCGAAAGGTTATTGAATGATATAGTTGGTTTTTCCAGATAATTCCATTGTTTATCTATTCCATCGAGTTTATAAGCATATTTATTTTTTGAGGAGGTAATATAATCCAGTACAGCGAAATCGACACTAAACACCTTTTCGTTGTAAGGGATTCCTATTTTTTTCACAAAACCTATAGACTCGTTTAAAATATTGGTTGCATCATTAACCAAAACCTCTCTATCTCCGGATAATTTCAGTTTGGTAAGCACCACTTTAGGTTTCTCCATGTTCTTCCGGATAAGTTGAGGCCAAAAACTTATCATTCCATTATAACCTCCAAAGAAGAGCTCTCCTTTACTATCTTTGAAAAACGAGTTATGATTAAATACGTTTCCGGGAAAACCGTCTTCTTTATTATATATTGCAAAGCCTCCTGGCGTTAACTTAGCTATCCCTTTAGCAGTACTTACCCAAATATTTTGCTGATCGTCTTCTAATATGCCTACAATATTATTGGTAGGCAACCCCTGATTTTCTGTATATAATCTGGCTACATTTTCTTGTTTTTTAAACAAGATAAGTCCCGTACCGGTTGCTATCCAATAACGTCCCTGGCTATCTTGTAGCATAGAATTTACACCTAAAAACCACGCCGGGTTTTCTTTTAATGTGATGTTAACGAAATGCGTTTGCTGTGGTTCTTTAAAAAACAGACCATCGTCCATAGCAACCCAAATTGTCCCTGTATTATCTTCATATAAATAATTGACAAATTTTGAGGTAATACTACGAATGGGAATAAATGTATTGTTTAATTTATCGAACTGAAAAAGCCCTCGGTTTCTGCTCCCCAGCCAAATCCTATTTTCTCTATCTGCCAGCAATGCGGTTAACCTATTGGTATTTAAGGCACTACTTTTGTTGTAATTTTTAAAGCTACCTGTTCTTGGATTATAGATATCCAATCCACCTTCAAAAGCAGCTATCCACAGTTCTCCATTTTTATCCAGTACCAAAGATTTGATTAAGTTGGAACTTAAAGAATTTGGTGCTCCTGGTTTATTTTTGAGTGCTTCAAATTTACCTGTTTGCCTGTTGTAATAATTAACACCATCTCCTTCTGTACCAATCCAAAGATTATGCTTGTCATCTTCTACAATGGCACTCACGACATTGCCGCTTAACGAGTTTTTATAGGAGAAATGCTGATAGGAACTAAAAGGAACTCTATATGCTGGAATTACATTGACTCCACCATAATACGTTCCCACCCACATGGTCCCTATTTTGTCTTCATATATATCATAAACCGAGTTTTGCCCCAAAGTAAAGGAATCTTCCGGTTCATTCACAAATCTATTTTCTACCTTGTTATCAATCGGGTTATAAACTGTGATACCGTTTAAAGTTCCTATCCATAATTTTCCTTTACGATCTATCTTTAACTTTCTGACATCGTCATTATTGAGGATATTACTATTAGAGGTATTGAAGCGTGTAAACTTTCCCGTTCTTTTATCCAGACGGTTTAATCCTTTATATCTTAAACCTATCCAGATATTTTTATGTTTATCTTCTGTAATAGAACTAACATCATTTCCTGCTAGACTGTTAATATTGTCCTTTTCATAAGCAAAATTTTTAAAGGTATAGCTTTTGCTGGCAGTTTGCAGCATTTTGCTTAAACCGGCATTGGTACCAACCCAATAAGCTTGATCTTCGTCCTGATAAATTGCTTTTATAAAAGCACTGGGTAGCCCTTGTGTTTTATCTGTTGCGGAATAAAAGCGTTGAAAGCTTTCATCAGCAGACATCTTATTGAGGCCTTTTTCTGTTCCTACCCAAATATTCCCCTGCTTATCCTGATAAAGACACCGAATAACATTATTGGATAAAGACTTGGGGTCTTTAGGGTTATTCAGAAATCTTTTAAAAGTATTATTTTGGGCAATATATTTATTGAGGCCATGCTGTGTTCCTACCCAAAGGGTACCTTCCTTATCTACCAGCAAAGCGTTTATATTTACATTACTGCTTAAAGAAGTGGTATCTTTAGGCTTGTTTTTATAAACTTCTATACGTCTTGCATCGTATCGGTTTAATCCATCTTTGGTACCAAACCACATAAACCCTGTACTATCTCTGGCTATGGAAAAAACAGCACTTTGAGAGAGCCCTTGCTCTACCGTAATATGTTGAAACTTATTATTGTTTTGTGCATTTAAAGGCAATATATATACTGTAATAAGCAACAATAATATAAATGGTCTCTGTAGTAAGAATGGTTTAAAACAAACAGGCATTCAACTTCCTTTTAAATAGGGTTAAGTTTTCTAGTTATTTTATTGGTGGCAATAATAGTGGTACTAGGTGTAAAGTTAGGCAATGTATCCATCATTACCTAAAAAGCTTACCCAGCTGTTAACTGGATATGGGATTTTCTAAGGATGTATAATTCCCCAACCTTGCTGTTGTAAAATAATGAGCTCTCCATTTGCACTTGGAGTATAGCTGATAAATGGCATCAGCTCTTTCTTTTGGACATTTCTCTCTTTCAAAGTATTTTCACACATCACCAATAAAACACCTTGTTTTTGTAAGGAAAGCAATTTGTCTTTATATAAATTACTATTGGTTTGCTTAAATACTTCTACACCACCGCTATGTACTACTAATTCTATAGAAACTTTTCCTTTTAAACGTGGATCATTTAATGCATTTCCAATATTTTTTAAGGTGCCTTCTATTTTTTTCTGTTCTCCTGAATTTAATTGATAAACTACATTGTAATGTTTTTCTGTAGCTTTTGCGCCTGCATAAATAGGAGTCTTATTTTCTTGTGCATGTAAATTTGGAGCAGTTAAAAAACTAAAGGTTATAAGAGCAATGGTATATTTAGTCATAATAATAAAGGTATAAAACTTGTATAGACTCACCGTAATACATCCAGAAAAAGGAGTTGTTTTTTATACAGTGAGCTACTGCACTAATATAAAAATTATTTTTTGTCCTTATTTCACCTATTTCAATTATCTACCGGGGCTTTCAGCTTTTTGATTACCCACCAGAAACCAACTGATGTTAATAAAGTAATTCCGCCTATAAGTATCCATAAGGTATTAAATCCATAATCATTAGCTACTCTTGTACCTAATAATGGAGACAAAACATGAGCAGCAGAAAAAGACAGCGCATTTAATCCCATGTAAGCTCCTTGTCTGTTTTCTGGAGCTCTGCGCATGGTAATAGTAGCCATAAAAGGCATGGCCAATATTTCTGATATACATAGCAGAAATATTGAAGTATATAATAACAAAAATTTACCCGGCAATACTAACATACTATAGGAAATACCGCAGATAAGGGTACCCAATATAATAATTGCAGATGCTGTAAGTTTTCTTTCTGCCAAATGCACCAGTAACATTTCCAGACTAAAAACGACCAAACCACTAAAGGCAAGAATAAGTCCTATATCCCATTCGCTTAAATGATGTACTTCCCGGTAAAAAAGCGGAAGTGTATTTAAGAGTTGAAAAAAACAAACACTATACAAACAGCACAGTATACTAAAGAGTAAAAAGCGGGAATCTTTCCATGGCGATATTCCTTTATTTTTATCTTTAATTTTCTGGTGTGAGGCTAGTTTTCTTGGTGCTTTGTCTTTAAAAAATAAATAAAACATAATTCCTGCCAAACCACAGGATATGGCATTACCGTAAAACAACCAATGATAAGAAAATGCTGCCAGAAAGCCCCCTAATGCCGGACCTATGGAGAACCCGAGGTTCATAGCCATACGATTTAGAGAAAAAGCCTTGGTTATGTTCTCTGGTTTCGTATAAGAAGCTATAGAAACTGAATTTGCGGGTCTAAAGGTTTCTGACACTAAACTTTGCACAAATACACCTACGGCTAAGGTAACTGGTGTGGTTAGCAAGGGTAACACACAATACACAGGTACACATAACAATAAACAGAAAAACTGTATATAAAATTGTCCTACTTTATCTGTTAACCAGCCCCCCAACCATGAACCACAAACCGCCCCTACTCCAAAACAGCTTAATACAACCCCTGTTTGATTTAAAGTAAAATGCAACGATTGAGTCATGTAAACTCCTAAAAAAGGAATTACCATAGCCCCGCTTCTGTTAATCAGCATAATAAATGCTAGCATCCACGCTGATTTGGACAAACCGCTATAAGAATTAATATAGAGTTGCAGGAACTTTTTCATAGAGACCTACGAAAGTAACAATTTTTGCCTGTTCCGTTTGTAATAAGTTTATTGGTTTTGCGCGAACTGATAGGTGATTTAATTTTTTAGTGACACAAAAAATCCCTTTCTGAGTGATCCAGAAAGGGAGTATAAAAAACGTTGTTATTTTAGAACAGCAAACTTCTGTGCTGTATAGCTTATTTTAATTTATTTACTTCTGCTTTTATTTTATCACGCGTTGCATCAGTAACGGGTGTTAAAGGTAAACGAACGTTATCTTTAATTAAACCTAACTCCTGCATAATGGCTTTAACTCCACAAGGATTACTGTCAACAAAGCACAATCTTATTATTTCTATAAAGCTATTGTGCACAGGACGGGCTGCAGCGTAATCACCTTTCAAGCTTAATCGCACCATTTCTGAGAATTGAGCAGGGAATGCATTACCTATTACCGATATTACACCAATAGCCCCTAAAGCCACCATAGGTAAAGTCACCGGATCATCTCCTGAGATTAACTCAAATCCTTCTGGTTTTCCGGCCATGATAGCATTAAACTGGTCAAAACTACCTGATGCTTCTTTGGTTGCTATAATATTTTTGAATTCACGAGCTAACCTCAATGTGGTTTCAGCAGTCATACTCATACCTGTCCTACCCGGTACATTGTACAGAATAATAGGTAACTTGGATGCCTGAGCTATTGCTTTGTAATGCTGATAAATACCTTCTTGTGTTGGTTTATTATAGTATGGAGATACAGATAATATAGCTTCGTATCCATTTACATCAAACTGAGCTACTTCTTCTACTATTTCAGCAGTATTATTCCCTCCAATACCTGCTACTAAAGGTACTCTTTGGTTTACTTTTTCGCTTACGAAATGGAATATCTGTTTTTTTTCGCTCTTAGATAATGTTGCAGATTCTGCAGTAGTTCCTAAAACTACTATATATTCTATTTTTCCGTTAATTAAATGTTCTATGGTAACAGACAGTGCTTCAAAATCTATACTGCCGTCACTGTGAAAAGGTGTAATCAGCGCTACACCGGTCCCCAAAAATCTGCTCATTTTATTTTATCTAAATAATATCTTATCTGGCGAGAAAAACCAGTTATACTTTCTTCGTTTGTTTCTATCATTAAATCGAAAAAGGGCATTCTTCTGTTATCGTAAGCTGCTACTTTAAATACCGATTTTGACATGGCTGCTGTATAAAGTAATGGAAAACATAACTCTGTACAAAGATGGATCAGGATATCAAATTCATTATTGATAAATTCCCTGATTTTTTCTGTGTTTGGAATATAATTCCACTTTATATCTTCTTTGGAAATAACGTGAATATTTTTATCCACTTTATCCCTCAACGAATCGTCTAAAAGAAAGCCCAGCAACCTTACTTTCTTATCTATTACTTCCAATGTATTTGCAAATTGCATAACTTCTGAAAGTTCTTTTTCGTTTTTTATGGGTACTAATATGCCAATATTTTCGGCATCGTTTAAAGAAACGGTCCTTTTTTTTCTTCTTACCTTCTTCAATTCCTGCTTTAGCCCTGCAAATCCGGAACGTAATCTCATGTAATTTAACATCTTACCTAACTTTCAGATTCTGTTTAGTCTAAAACAATACTTTTTTATTTTTATTGCCCTAACAATTCAAATAGCTGCTGTTCATTAATCATCGGGATATTCAATTTGGTTGCCTTCTCCAATTTAGAAGGTCCCATATTATCCCCAGCAACCAGATAATCTAATTTTGAAGATATACTGCTTAACATCTTCCCTCCATTATCTTCTATAATTGTTTTCAGCTCGTCCCGGCTATGCCCTTCGAATACTCCCGAAATCAAAAAAGTTTTACCCAATAATTTTTCGCTCTGTAAAATTACTTCCTTTTCTTCAATTTCAAACTGTAAACCTTCATCAATTAATCTTTTTATCTCCTCAACATGTTTTTGATCTGAAAAATAGCTTAATAAACTATTAGCTATACGCTCGCCTATTTCTTCCGCCTCTATCAATTGATCAAAATTTGCGTTCATCAGATTGTCTATATTTTTGAAATGATAAGCCAGTTTTTTAGCTACTGTTTCGCCAACATATCTGATTCCTAAACCAAAAAGAACTTTTTCAAATGGCATCTGTTTGGATTGTTGTATCCCCATCAACATATTATTGATAGATTTTTCTCCAAAACGCTCCATTTGTTTCAGCTCACTTTCGTGAACAGATAATTGATATAAATCGCTTATTTTATGGATAAAGCCTCTGCTATATAAAGTTTCTATAGTTTCGTCCCCTACACCATCTATATTCATTGCTTTACGACTTATAAAATGCTGTATCCTACCTATAATCTGTGGACGGCATGATTCATCGTTCGGACAATAATGTACAGCTTCTCCTTCTACACGTACCAATTCGGTACCACACTCCGGACAGTTATTAATATAATATATTTTTTTAGCTCCGGTTTGTCTTTTATCCAGATTCACCCTCATGACTTTAGGAATAATCTCGCCACCTTTCTCCACTACAACTGTATCTCCTTCGTATAGGTCTAATCTTTCTATCTCATTGGCATTATGTAAGGTTGCCCTTTTTACAGTAGTCCCTGCTAAAAACACAGGTTTTAGATTGGCTACCGGGGTTACCGCCCCTGTTCTGCCCACCTGATAGGTTACCTTTTCCAGAACGGTTTCTACTTCTTCTGCTTTAAATTTATAGCTGATTGCCCAGCGTGGAGATTTGGCTGTAAAACCAAGCTCTTGCTGTTGGGCATAACTATTTACTTTAATAACAATTCCATCAATATCGTAAGTAAGGCCAAAACGTTTCTGATCCCACACTTTTATAAACTCTAGTACCTGATTGATGTTGGTACAAAGCTTACTTTCTTCAGATATCTTAAAACCCCAACTTTTTACCGCCTGCAAGCTCTCCCAATGTGTTTTAAAAGGATTATGCTCTGCATAAAGGAAATATAAATAACAATCTAACGGTCTACGGGAAACCTCTGCTGAATTTTGCATTTTAATAGTTCCTGATGCAAAGTTCCTCGGGTTTGCAAACGGAGCCTCTTCATTATCGATACGCTCCTGATTCAATTTTTCAAAAGCTGCTTTATGCATAAATATTTCGCCACGTATTTCAAAAGAAGATAGCGGGTTATTCTTTTCTATTTTATGCGGAATGGTGCGTATGGTTTTTACGTTTGTAGTTACATCGTCACCTTTGGTACCATCACCTCTGGTTACCGCCCTTAGCAAATCACCATTTTCATAGGTCAGGCTCATAGAAAGCCCATCAAACTTTAACTCACATACATATTCAAAGTCGTCACCTATTATTTTTCTGACACGCTGATCAAAATCGATAAGATCCTGTTCATTATAAGTATTCCCCAAAGATAACATGGGCCACTTATGTTTAACAGTTTTAAATGTTTTGGTTATTTCTCCCCCTACTTTTTGGGTAGGTGAATCCTTACGAAGAAACTCAGGGTGTTGTTGTTCCAGCTTTTCGAGTTCTTTCAGTTTCTGGTCAAAATCAAAATCTGAAATTGTTGGCATGGCCAACTGATAATAGTTATAATTATGCTGATTTAACTCGGCAACTAACGAATCTATTTTATCCTTAATCTCGAAAAGCGACATGTGAGCGAAGATACTATTTTGGAGATAAATTTGAAACTCCTACGCCTCTTGCCCGATTATTTTTCTTACTATTTATTGATTTTTAGGGTGGTATAAGTTAGGGGTAAGCCTTGATAGACGTTTAGTAATCCAAATTTTTCTATATCTGCTTTTAACATCACCTTAGACGGGATCTTAATGTCAAATTTTTCTACAAAGGGCGAATAATTGAACTGCAAAGCATTCCGGTCAGAGAAAGATGCTATAATTTTGGCATCTGCTTTATCATTAAACAGCTCTGAATTTTCAAAACCTTTTTTAAACATGGATATTTCTTCTGATTTAGGTACTCCGGGTCTGTTTAAACAAACATATAATGATAAATCATCACAAAATTTAAGTACCTGCAATTGGTATTGAATAAATTCGTTTTTTATTTTCAGCTTATGCATCAAGTGTTTTTGTCTTTGAACCTCTCTTTGGTAAAAAGACCGCCCTGCTTCACTTAATGCATTCTTAAAAAAAGAAGAATAATGAAGGCTACACAATAATGCAGAATATGAATTCACCCGATCTACCTGTTCTATACCATGCTTATAAAAATAAACCTTAAGCTCTTCAGGATAATCTGTAAAATCGTATGGTCTTTTCAAATAATCGTTCCAGATAGGTGCTGCATCTGGTACCAACCAAGCCCTATCATGTTGAAATATGGCAAAACTCAAAGATTCATAATGCTCTGCGCTGATAAAGTCCTTTTTAAAATGTAAAAAGAACTCGCCTGAAATGGTTGCATGATCGTGTTGTGTAATAAGTGTAAACGCATCTTTTGATTCTCTAACAATCATATCCAACAAATATTCCCAAAATATTTAATTACTAACTCAATATATTTTTCAAAAAACGAATAACTCTTCGTTTAACAGTCAAAGTTCTTCGCCTTCAGAAGACAGATGATTAAAATAAACCACAAAAATCAACAATATTTTAAACAAATAGAAAAATAAAAGCATAGAATATTTACATATTTCTACTAATAACTGTATATCATTCACTTAGGTATTTACCGAAAGATATCTATTTTTTCTAAAACAACCCAATATTTATTAAAATGAACAGGTATTTGTTTCTATTTTACTACTCTTCAATAATTCTTAGAGTCCCAAATTACAGGTACTTTCTTCATAAAACATATAATGTTAATTTATATTTCCCTTCCTGTTTAATAAGTATAGGCTCTAAAAAAGATAATGCGTAAATTTGCTTATTCAACAATATGAGATTATGAAAGTCAAAATTTTTGGTATTCCTAACTGTAACTCTGTTAAAAAAGCAAGAACATGGTTAAAAGAGAATAATATTGAAGAAGATTTCCACGATTTTAAAAAACTAGGTACTGATAAGTCTCTTCTTGAAAAATGGTGTGCTGAATTTGGCTGGGAAAACGTATTGAATAAAAAAGGCACTACCTGGCGAAATCTTGATGAGGCTGAAAAGAATTTGGTTAAAGATCAGGATTCTGCTATTGCTTTAATGCAAAAACATACCAGCTCTATTAAAAGACCTGTTATAGAAAGTAAAAAAGGTAATACAATTGGCTTTGACGAAGCTTTATTTGAAACAACTTTTAAATAAGTTGCGTTAAATAATGTTAACGGCTTGATTTATTGATTTCATTATTAGATTTTTGAAATTATGAGTATCAGACTTCTTTTTGCACTACTATTATTTGTTCCGTTGTTTAGCAAAGCTCAAACAGCGTTAAATGGTACTGCCTTTGATGCCGATACCAGAAACAAGCTAAATCTTGTTTTTGTGAATAACCTAACCCAAAAAGAAGGTGAACATTCTAAACAAAAAGGAGATTTTTCTGTAAAGGCAGAAATTGGTGACCTTATTGTTTTCTCGTGTCCGGGTTATTTGAGCGATACTTTAATTGTAGAAGACCTTACTCCTAAAATGGTTTTGCTTAGACCTGCTATTATAGTACTAGATCAAGTTGTTGTTACTGCACAAGGTAAAGCCGAAGATTTAAAACAGGTATACTCCTCTGCTTACTCTTCTGCCGCTACCAACATTTTATCTAAAGATGGTGGAGTTAGCCTTTATAACGCTTTTAGTACACAAGCAAAACAAAAACGGGCTTTTCAAAAGTTTATGGACAGTGAGTTAAACGAAAAAGCCATAGACCAAAAATTCAACCGTCAACTGGTTACTGAACTGACTAAGATTAGAGGACAACTATTAGAGGATTTTATGTCTTATTACAGACCTACTTACTCTCAAGTATCTGCCATGAACGACTTCGAACTCAGAAATTATATTGTAACCTCTTACAATGAATACATTAAACTCCCGGCCGAAGCCCGTATTTATCCTTCATTACCAAGAACTTCTTTTGGTGGAATGAGGTAGGTAATCTACAAATGCTTATCCATTAGAGTTTGGATAATTCCGTCTACCATTCCTAAACGAGGAACATAAATATCTTCTATTTCTGCCCATTTCATAACCGATAGAAAAATATCACTCGCAGGAATAATAACATCTGCCCTGTCTTTATTTAGCCCCACTACATCAATACGTTGTTCAAGAGTAAAGGACTTTAAATAATCGGCTATATGCTCCAGATTTTCGTAAGTCATGGCTTCCCCTTCTTGGGTTTCAGACAATCGGTACAGTTTATTAATATTTCCACCCGTACCAATGGCACTTAGCTTCAGGTTCTTCGTATTTCTAAACACCCAACTTCTCATATCATCCCAGGTAGCTGCTTTATCCTGCTTATCTAAAATCCGTATGGTGCCTATATCAAAAGATTTAGATTGCCTTATTGCTCCATTTGAAAACAGAGAAAGTTCGGTGCTACCTCCTCCTACGTCTATATATAAATAACTTTTACTTTTATCCAGGTATTCTTCAAAATGACTGGCATATATAATAGAAGCTTCTTTTCCTCCTTCCACTATCTCTATGTTCATATCCAGCTTCTTGTTTACTTTATCTATTATCTCCTGTCCGTTTTTTGCTTCTCTCATGGCAGATGTAGCGCAAGCCATATACTCCTCTACTTTATAAACCTCCATTAGGTTTTTAAATGCCTGCATGGTCCTAAAAAAATCTTCAGCTTTAGGTTTTGATATTTTCTTTTTTCCAAAAGAATCATTTCCCAAACGCAGGGGTACGCGTATAAGAATTGTTTTTTTATATGATCTGATATGATGTTCGTTTTTCACTTCGGCAATTAACAATCTTATTGCATTTGAACCGATATCTATTGCTGCGTATTTCAATTACTGATTTTAGATTTCAAGTATTGATAGGTTTCAAATTGTGACCTTACTTTTTTTGACAACCTGTTTCTTCTATACTTATTATTATTGGAAGAATTAATCTCCCTTGCTTTCACATTATCCTCAAGTTGGATGTTAATAATATCTCTTATTTCCTTTTTGATATTTTTAGACAGGATAGGAAATCCTACTTCTATCCGATGATCCAGGTTTCTGGTCATCAAATCTGCCGACAGCAAATATATCTTTTCTTTACCTCCATTTCCAAATATCCATACCCTGGCATGTTCTAAATATTTATCTACAATAGAAATAACTTCTATGTTTTCACTCACACCTTGTATTTGTGGAATCAGACAGCACATTCCTCTGATAATCAACTTTATTTTTACACCAGCACAACTTGCTTCATACAATTTATGTATTGTTTTTTCATCCGCCAGTGAATTCATTTTCAGAATCATGTATGCTTCTTTCCCTTTTTTCATCTGCTTTATTTCTTCATCTATAAACTGGAACAATTTTGTTCTGGTTTCGTACGGAGATACAATCAGGTATTGATATCCGGAAGATAATTTATTGGCAACTACTGATTTAAAAAGTTTACTAAGTTCTCTTGTTATTTTTTTATTAGCCGTAAACAAACTATGGTCACAATAAATTTTTGAAGTAGCTTCATTAAAATTTCCCGTTGCCAGATTGGCATAAAACATTTTCTCGCCATTTTCTATTCTGGTAACCAAGCATATTTTACTATGGACTTTATAATCTAATAAGCCGTGACTTACAATAACCCCTTCCTCCTCTAATTTTTTAGCCCAATAAATATTAGCCTGCTCATCAAAACGAGCTTTCAATTCTACCAGACAAAAAACTTTTTTACCGTTTTTTGAAGCATTAATTAATGCATTAATAACTTTAGAGTTTTCTGCTAAACGATAAAGTGTAATCTGTATTTCGGTAACTTTCGGATCTATAGCTGCTTCACGCAAAAAATGTATAATGTAATCAAAAGATTGATAGGGCAAATTTATCAGAAAATCTTTTGTTTTGATGCGTTCTATAATACTGTTTTTATAAGTTAATCCCTTTACGGGTAAAGGTTCTATTTTCCGATATTCCAGTGTATCTCCACCAACATTTGGAAAATCTTTGAAATCTCTAAAATTCAAGTACCTGCTACCCGGAATAAGACTATCACTACTTAACCCCAGATTATTTATAATTACCTGAAGCATATCTTTAGACATTTCCTCATCATACAATAAACGCATAGGTTTTCCCTTTTGCCGTTTCTGTAAACTTTTAGTAAGTGCTTCTATAAATTTTTCGCTAACCACTTTATCCAAATCTATTTCCGCATCACGAGTTACCTGAATAGCATAACTTTCTATTTCATCAAAATCAAATGCAAAAAATATCTGATCCAGATTGTAACGTATAATATCATCTAGTAATATGATATATTTAAGATCATTCGTTTGAGGTAAAATCAAAAACCTTTTTAAGGTCTGAGGTATTTCTATTAGTGCATACTGATCTAAAGTATTTTCTTTTTTAAGTCTGATAAAGAAATAAAGCAACTGATCTTTTAACTCTGGAAATGGTTGTTTTTCTGAAAACATAAGGGGAACTATTGTTGAAAGTACTTTGTCCTGAAAGTATTCTTTCACAAAAGTCCCCCGTCCTACGTTAAGTTGTTTTTCGTTAATAATAAATATTTTGTTAACCGTCAACTCCTTGATGATTCCTTCGTAAAGTAGGTTGAATTTTTTTTCCTGCCTTACAACTATCGTCTTAATTTCGTCAAGAATCTTTTTGGGATTGTATCCCAACTCTGACTTTGTTTTACTAACAATATTTGTTAAACGGTTTAAAGTAGCCACCCTCACTCTATAAAACTCATCCAAATTGGACGAAAATATAGCTAAAAAACGTATTCGCTCTATTAAGGGCACACTTTTGTCTGCTGCTTCCTGCAACACTCTGGCATTAAAATATAACCAGCTAATTTCTCTATTTAATAACGGTATTCTGTTGCCTCCCATATTACTGGCTTATCAAGCCTTCTAGAAACAGCTAAATTACTAAACCATTATTTCGTTAATGTTTCCTTTTTATCATCTTTATTTACCTCAGGAGTAGAAACAGCATTGATTTTATCTACAGACTTACTGTCTGCCGCTGGTTTTGGTATAGCCTTAGAAGTATTAATTGTTTTTGGTTTTACCGCAGCCGGTTTTGCAGGTGCCACTCTTTTTACTGCTGGTGCTTTTGCTGGCACTTCTTTCTTCACTGCTGGAGCTGTTACTTTTTTATCAGTCGTTGCCTGTGATGTTTTTGGAGCTGTACTAGTCTTTGCCTGAGCAGGTTTGGGTGATGATGGTTTTACGGCTACCGGTTTAGCATTTACCGACTTTACAGATGTTGTTTTTGAAGGAGACGGTTTAGCAGGAGCTACTTTTTTGACAACAGAAGCTACCTTTTTCTCTAACTGATTTGCTTTATTAGCTACCGTAGATTTAGTATCAGCTACAGCTTTTTTAATAGTTGGCTCTTTTTTTTGTATAGCTTTTACTAACTCTGTCTTTTTTTCTTCTACTTTATCAACTGCTTTTACAACAGATTTTTTTACCGGCTTAACAACCTTTTTTTCTACCTGTGTAGCTGCCTTTTTTGTATCTGTTTCTACCTTTTTCACTATTTTGGCTGCTGCTTTTTTTAGTTCTTTTTCTTTTTTATTAGCAGTTTTCTTTAATTTCTTACCTTTTTTCTCTACAGTACCAGTGGCAGATTTTAAATCGTTAGTAAGTTTTTTAGCCAATAGCTTACTTGCTTTCCCTAACTCTTTCCCTATCTCTTCTGCGTCATGTCCCAAACTTTTCACAAAATCAAACATTTTTTCTCTAAGGCCTTTGGCTAACGTACCTTTCGCTTTTTTTTGGACTTTTTTGTCCACTTTTTTGCTTTTCTTTGCTTTCATAGTATTTTTTATCTTGGTTTATTTAAAGCTATCTTTAATATATCAAATAATCAAATTAAAAATTATGCCATCTTTTGACATTGTAAGTAAAATAGACGGTCAGACTCTTGACAACGCTATAAATAACGCTAAAAAGGAAATATTGAATAGATATGACTTTCATGATTCTAAAAGTTCCATTGAATTGGACAAAAAAACCAATTCATTGACTATTATAACAGAAAATGATATGCGTTTAAAAGCCATTATAGATTCCATTATTTCCAGAATGATGAAACAACATCTGGATCCTAACGCGCTAAGTTTAGAAAAACAGCAATATAGCATTTCTGGAAATATGCTCAGAAAAGATATTTTGGTAAAAGAAGGTATTGACAAAGAAGTAGCTAAAAAGATTGTAAAAAAGATTAAAGACTCCGCATTAAAGGTACAGGCCTCAATTATGGATGATCAGGTGCGAGTACAGGGTAAAAAAATTGACGATTTACAATCTGTTATACAGTTATGCAGAACAGAAGATTTTGGTCAGCCCTTACAGTTTATTAATATGAGAAATTAAGTTCCTGATACAAATCAGACTTACTGATCTAAGTTTATTCTAAAATATAGAAAAGTAAAAGTCAGATTTTTAGAGAAACAATTTAATTCTATTGGTAGAGATTTTATGAGAAAGGATATTTTAAACAAGTCTGCTAATTATTTATTAGCAGACTTGTTTTAGCTTTTCAGTTACTTAGAGTTCTTTGTGTCCTGAACTGCCAAACGTATAGACTGAGCCATAGTTTTGGCCTCTTGCATGCCTTTTCTTAATCGCGTACCTGCTGCGCTGTTTCCTTTTTTGTAGAATTTTTCTGCGTCTGCCTCTAAATCAGAGATCAAACCTTTCAACTTTTGAAAATGTTCCATTTTAAGACTCCTTTATTGATTTTGGTTAATAATTTAATTATATAGCTAATGTATCATGTTTTTCGATAAAAAAAAACTTATAAGCAGCTATTTAACAAGCATATACTTACTTTTTTTCCACATTTTTAAGATTTAAACAGTTCAAATCACTTTTCTTGTACTTATAAATCATTTAATTTTTGTCTCAAAATCATTGGATATAGGTTTTAAAAATACTAACTGAATTACTAAGGCGATTAAGACAATACCTGCTAACATCGCAAAATCTTTACCTAAATTACCTGCATCAGTCGATTTCCCTAAAAAGTCAGTTATAAATGCTCCAGCAAAAACACCAGTCATATTCATAATACCATAAGCCGTTGCTCTATATTTAGATGCAACGAACTGACAAAGAATAGGCATATTGTTAGCATCAGCCATTCCATATCCAAAACCAAAACAAAATGCAGCACTGACAATATGTATCAATGATCCTCCAAAACCTATTAATAGTAGCGAAGGAATAGTCAATCCTATACCAATAGCACTGGTATACACCCTGCCTTTAAGATTTATTTGCACCCATCTATCTGACAATATACCTCCAAAAATAACTCCCAGAAATGAAGATACCGCAATCGTAATAGTTGAAATAGGTCCCGCAGCAGACATGTCTATATTTAGATTTTCGGCAAAAAGTGTAGGCAACCAATTTTTAGTTGCCCATCCCGGTAAACTTGGTACTGTAAAATAAAACAGAATAATCCAGAAAGAAATATTGGTAAATAAAATACTTAATCCTTTAAAAATAGATTCTTTACCATTTACAGGTTCAGTATCGGTTTTTTCTGTCAATATTTTTTTATCCTGTAAAAAGAAAACCAACACAGCAGAATAAACAATTCCAACTAGCCCAAACACATGAAAAGCTTGTTGCCAAGAAAACTGATGTGCTACCGTGGCACCAAAACCTCCCAATGCCTGCCCCATATATAAACCTGTCATATGAATACCGATTGCTAAGGATCTAGTCTTAGAGGTATGAAAATCTGCAATCAAAGACAATCCCGCAGGAATATAAAGTGCTTCACTTACCCCCATTAACCCTCGTAATATGTACAATTGATTAAACGTAGTAGCATAGCCCATACTATAAGTAACTAGAGACCATACAAATAAACTTCCTACAATAATCCATTTTCTATTGAATTTATCAGAAATAATTCCAGAAACTGGACTCATAAACCCGTATATCCAAAGAAAAATAGCCATTAAGCGCCCAAAATTTGTCGCGTATTGTAATTCTAAAATATCAACCTGCATTGATGGACGCATGGTTGAAAGCATCTGGCGGTCAAGATAATTCAGCAAAGCAACTACCCATAAAAGGGCAACCAATATCCACGGATAATATCTGGAGTGTTTCATATACTTATTATATTAATTTAAATGCCCCAATAAAATATTAGGTGTCCGTATTCCTGCTTTGATTTCTCCGGTGGGGATAATTACATTATTTCCCCAAACCACAGCGGTTGTTGTTACCGGAACATTAAAGGAAATTACATTGAATGTAGTCCAGGTATTTTCCTGAGTACTGTATTCTAATACTGATTTACTAAAACCGGGATGATTAGTTTGTACAGCAATTTTTTCCTGATTTAACTTTTCCTTTTTCAGCAAATCTGTTTCATTATTTATTGACACAATTAAAGACTCTGCTTTATGAAAAGTTACTCCTTTATCTCCTCCAAATAAAAGTATTGATTTACCATTTACTGCAACACCTGTACCGGCAGAAAGCGGATAAGGAATATCTGCTTTTTGAGACCACAGATTCGTTTTCAGGTCGAACTGGAAAACAGAGGAATAAAAAGTGGTTAAATTTCTAGAGTTTCTTTTTCTACCACCCACTATATAGATACAATCATTTATTCCGTTCGACTGTGAAACCATTACCGAATGTGAAACTTTCAATGGCAATGTTGGCATACTTTGCCAGCCTTTAGAAAGATTATCGAGGTCTAACGCCATAAAGGTATCGGAAACCGTATTGGACAACTCGCCACCGGCAATATATACAATATTCCCAACGGATGTAATTGAAGCATTTGCTACTACAAAAGGTAATTCCGGCAGATTTTTAACCTCAACTTTCTTTATTTCCTCATTCCATTGTATCAATAAAACTTTATCGCTTAATCCCTGCTCATTTTCTCCTCCTGCGTAAACTATCCCGCGGGAAGTGCTGCAAGATGCACCATAGGCAATAGGAAATGGCAGTTTATATATTTCGCCATAACTTGTTATCTCTCCCTTTTCATTCTTGGTAAATACAAAAATATCATCGTAGTATTTTTTCTTTCCGCCAAACCAGGGCATTTTATCCGGGAAATTAGCCCCGCCACCAATTATTAACAAATCTTTATGAACGCCTGCTATTGGCCCTGCTAATCCCAACTGTTTCTCCCCATTAGAAAGAGAGGGTAAAATTGTGGCAATTTCCCATTCTATGGTGCATGGAGATTCTGTTTGAGCTACTACTGTATTAAAGTGCATCGTCATTATATATAGTAAAGTAAAAATGCTGTATTTAAAAGATTTCATAATTATATCATCTTAACAGGGATTGTCCACAAGAACTATTACCAAATCCATTACATTGGTATTTGTTGGGCCTGTATTAATATGTCCGCCTGTTTCTTTAAAGAAATGACAGGAATTATTCTGTGCCAGGAAGTCTTTAGGATTAACATTCTTTTGCGCTGCATTTTCAACGGTACTGTTGTCTATAATTGCTCCGGCGACATTTGTAGGGCCGTCTCCTCCATCAGTTCCACCAGCTAACAATGTTATTTGTTTATCCTTGTCTATATTTAACAAAGCTGCCAGTGCTAAGTGTTGTGAACGTCCACCAATTCCCTGTTTATTATTCACTTCTACTGTTGTTTCCCCTCCATAAATAAAGCAAACAGGATTATCTGCTTTTATACTATTAGCTTTCTGTGTTATTTTTTCTGCTACATCTACAGCCAGACCTTCCATTACTTCGCTCTGGATAATAACTTTATAACCCAAATCTTCCGCTTTCCCGGCTGCTGCATTTACTGCCATTTCGTTGTCTGCAATAATGTAATTGACTGTCTTTGTAAATACCGCTTCTTCTGTTTTCTGTTTCCCTACATCTATAGATCTCTTTAGATTTTCGCTTAATTCATCGTATATCTGATATTTTTTTAAAATATCTTTTGCAGAATCATGGGAATAAAGCTTCGGCACTGTTAAACCTGAGCCTATAGTTGATATATCGTTATTAGGAACATCGGAAATAATGAAAGATATAAGCCTTGAGGGATAAATAGCTTTTGCCAATCCACCGCCTTTTATCTTAGAGAGCTGCTTTCGCACACAGTTTATCTCATTTATGTTTGCTCCGCATTGTAAAAGATTTTCAAATAATTCTCTTATTTCGCCTAAGTTAGACCCATCAGGAAAATCTGTTAATATAGACGATGCTCCTCCTGATAACAAAAAGAAAACAAGATCTTTTTCTGTAGTCTTTTCTGCAAATTTCAGTATTTCATTAACTGCTGCAACACTATTTTCATCAGGAACCGGATGTGCTGCTTGAAGTATCTTTATTTTCTTTAAAGGCAAAACATGTCCGTACTTTACTGCGATAATTCCTGAAGTCAAAGCATCCCCCAAAATATCTTCTAAAACCTGTGCCATTGCTGCCGCAGCTTTTCCTGCCCCTATCAAATAGACATGCCCGATAGTATCTAAATCTATTTTCTCTCCTTTTACAAATAATGCGTTATCTCTTTTCTGAATCCATTGCGGCATTATTTCCTGTGGTTGTACAGCCTGTATACCGGCCCTGAAAATATCTTCTGCTTTTTCTCTCACCGTCACTGGCTTACTCCTTTCCTTATTTCCTCTCCTCTTCTAAAAATATGAGTAATGGACAAATCTTCTTTAGACAACGCAACCAAATCTGCAAAATACCCTGTTTTTATTTTCCCATATCTGTCATCAATACCAAGTAATTTGAGAGGTATTTCTGATGCCATTTTAAATACATCGTAAACAGGTATCCCCACTTTAATCACACTGTGCTTCATAGCATCGTACATACTGATATTTGACCCTGCCAGATTTCCTTCTGAGTTTACATACCTTCCCGGTTGATGTATAAATTGAATACCATCCATCTCTAAATCTTCTTTTCCGATAAACGTGGCATCAGAAACCAGAAATAACCTTCCTTTTTTTAATCGATAAGCCAATCTTACTGCTGTATCATCGCAGTGAAAACCATCTACAATGATTCCTGCATAAACATCACTGTCTAATGTTGCCCCAACCAAACCTGGCTCTCTACTACCAAAAGAGGACATCGCATTGAAAAGATGCGTAACACAATTAACTCCTTTGGCAAAAGAAGACTTTGAAAACTCTAACGTTGCATTAGAATGCCCGGCAGAGATAATAATACCCTTTTCTTTAATCAAAGTCAGTTGATAATCGGTAAACTGTTCTGGCGCTATGGTCATCATTTTTATAACTCCGTCTCCCGCATCAAGGATGGTTTTAAGCTCCTCATCTGTCGGTTTCCTGATATGTTTAGGATTATGTGCTCCTTTCTTTTCCATATTTAAGAAAGGCCCTTCTAAATGTAAGCCCAGAACTCCGGGTTTTCCCTTAGACATATAAACTTTCACAACATCAATTGCTTTCAGGATGTTTTGCAGAGAAGTAGTTACCAGTGTAGGCAATATATTTACGGTTCCAACATGCAAATGGTCGAGATACATTTGTTCTAAAACCTCCTCGGTAATCGTATCAGAGAAGTAAACTTTTATTCCTCCGTTTAGCTGTAAATCAACAAAAGCTGGCGCCAGGTATGCCCCTTTCAAATCAATACTTTTTTCATCTATTGATATTTCTGATGAAAGTTCTTTTATGATACCATCTTTCATATATAGAGAGTGATGTGTTATCAACTCATCTTGTTCATTAAAATAAATGAAATTCTTCAGGACAGTTCCCATTTGCTTAATAATTATTTAATGTAGTATCTTCTTCTTGGAAAGACTGGTAAAAACTATCCCTCCTTTGTTTCCTCTTTCGTAGGCTATGCCAATATTATTGTTATCAATTTCTACCAAATCTGAATAGGCGGATGGTCCTTTATCTACCAGATAAGCCGTTTCCCAGGTTTTTCCGTCATCCCAACTTGCTCTTATCGTCATTTTTTCTCTTTTGGCCTGACTATCAGGGTTGCTGAATAATATAACATGTTTCTTTTTGTGCTTTACATCAAGCATACTTCCCTGGCAAATTGGGTCGGGCAATTGTTTATCCAGGTATACGGTATCCCAGGATTCTCCACCTGTTTTACTGAACGCCAACAATCTGTACTTGTATTTCTTACTCTGCAACCTGACATTTTGCAGGATGCTCCCATCAGACAATTCTGCTGCTATACTTTCATTACCCGCAGGAAAATCTATATCTGTACCTAATTTCCATGTCTTGCCATGATCATCGCTATAAAACCCATGTGATCGGAAATTATCATAATTATCTTTTAGTTTATCTCCTACAGAATGGTTTGCGGCAATATATAAACGCCCTTTATATTTGCCTTTGCTTATTTGTATAGCATGACCGGGTGTGTTGGTTGTAGTTCTCCAATCTTCCTCAAAATTATATTGAGGATTGTATTGCGGTAATTTTGGACGGTGTACTTGCAGGGTAATATTTACAGGATTACTCCATATTTCCCCATTATCTACGCTGGTTTTATAAAGAACTTCACGTAAGCCATTACCAGCGACCAAATCATACTCTGTTGCAGTTCCTGTATTATAGAGTAAAAAAATTCTGCCTTTTGGATATTGTGGGTCATGGAAATCAACTACAGGTGCTGGGTCTCCTGCTTTAAATTCGCCATTATCTGCTATTATTTCCAAAGCTCCCCATGTTTTTCCTTTATTTCTGCTCCGCTTCATTACCAGATCTACATTGCCAAAATCGCCACAATCTTTCTTTCTTGCTTCTGCAAAAGCTAACAAATCGCCATTGGGAGCTTTAATTATTGCGGGAATCCTGAAACAATTGTATCCTTCTGTTTCGTTTTTAAAAATATAATTATACTCCTCCTGGGAAAAACATACTGTTGACCCTAAGCAAATCAACAAAATAAAAATGTACATCTTGTGTAATTTATAAAAAGGCATGTTGTTAAAAGTTTATATTGTATTAGTTCTAAAATTTATTTTATAATAATCATTATCTGTGGAAAACCTTTTACTCTTTACATCCACATATATCGGCGATATTAATCTTTCGGAATACAAAACCACCTGTATTCCCCTTTTCATATACTAAGCCTATTTCGTCAGCTCCTAATGAATACATTGCGGAATAAGATGCAGGGCCTGAATCAACCAAATATTTATGGGGCCAGGTTTGCCCATCATCCTTACTTGCGCTTATACTCATTTTTGTTCGACTGGATGAATTCGCAGGGTTGCTGAATAAGATGATATGTTCCCCTTTGTATTTAACATCTAAGAGATTCCCCTGACAAATTGGATCCGGCAATTGAGTTGCAAAACGTGGCGCATTCCAAGATTCACCTCCCGAATTACTCACTGCAATTAATTTGAATTTTGTATTAGCCGGTTGTCCTTTGGGATCTTTTAGAATCTGATATCGAACTGCCTGTATAATATCTCCATTGGATAATTCTGCTGCTGTACTTTCATTTCCTCCTTCAATCTCAATATCACCTCCAATCTTCCATGTTGTACCATTATCATCAGAATAATATCCATACGAGCGATAACTACTAAAGTCGTCATCATGAGCTTTTACTCCCAAACGATTACCTGCAAAATATAGCCTTCCTTTTTTAGGTCCATTTTTTATCTGTATTCCATGTCCTTGTGTATTTACTCCTGTCCAACTTGGCTCAAAATTATATCTGGCATCGTAATCTGGTGCATTAGGCCTATGAACAAAATGGGTGATGTTTGTTGGACTACTCCATGTGCTTCCATTATCAATGCTGGTTATATACCATACCTCCCGGATTCTTTTTGTTTTCCCTTGTTTATCCACATAGTTTGTAGATGTATTATAGAGTAAAAAGATTCTTCCGTTTGGATACTTTGGATCCATATAATCAATGACCGGTGCTGGATCACCTACTTTGTAAACACTATTATTAACCAATACTTTTACTTTAGTCCAGGTTTCGCCTCCATCACTACTTTTTTTCATGACCAGATCAATATCTCCAAAATCATCACAGTCATTCACCCTACCCTCGGCAAACACCAACAAATCTCCGTTGGGCGCTTTGATAAAACCAGGAATCCGGTAACAGAAATATCCCTCTTGTCCTTTTTCAAAAAACCTTGTATGATTTTCTTCTTTAGGAATTAGATTCTTAGATTCTTCAATCTTATTCTTTGCACAACCTAAAAGGCCAACAAATGTTATTGCTAGTGTCAATATTCCTTTTTTCATTATTAGAATTGTTTCTATATATTTTCTCTTAAAAATTTTCCAGCAATTGCCAACAATACCATTCCTGACGAGGCAAGTGAAACGGTCCCTTAAACATATTGCCTTTTAACGGAACAGATACCCGTCCGTCTCTGTGCAAATAGCCAAACCATTCTCCGTATTCTTTATCAGGAAAATGTTGATAGGCGTAATCATGTACTAAACGATGCCAATCGGCATATTTTTCATCGCCCGTTAAGGTATAAGCCAATAAAGTTGCTATTATTGTTTCATTATGAGGCCACCAGAATTTCATATCCTGCCAATATTCCTGTACGGGTTTATCATATACATCTCTGAAATATAATATACCTCCGTGTTCTTTATCCCATCCTCGTTCCCACATATAATCCAACATCCTGCATCCCAAATCTATTAAGTGAGGATCATTATTCCTGTACCTGGCTTCATGAAGAATAAACCATGCTGCTTCTATGGCATGTCCCGGATTGAGAAGACGACCATCAAAATGATCGCTAATAGAGCCGTCCGGCTTTACCTGCTCCATTACAGAGCGAATATCGTCTTTTACAAAATCCCGTTCTATTTCCTGTATCCAGCGGTCAATCCATTCGTTACAACGTATATCACCTGTATATTCCCGTAACTGCTGTGCTACAAATATGAATATCATAGGAATACTAAAGCCTTTTAAAGGACGCGTATCTGTAAATTTTGCCGGTAAAATTTCAGGATGCTGAATATAGTTCAAACATCTTCCAAAAACTTCACTTGCCAAATCTGCATATTTTTTTTCTCCACTGGCTTTTGAATAGGCTGCAAACGCAACTATCGCAAATACTTCCGAAGAAAAATACCTTCTTTTCCTTATTGGCCTCCCATCTCTTGTAGTATGAAAAAACATTCTTCCATCTGTATCGAAACAATATTTCTCTAAAAAATCTACTCCTGATTTTGCTCCTGCAAGCCATTCTTCTTTTTGTTCTACCGTATTATATAACGTTGACAAAAGCCAGGAGAACCTACCTTGTATCCAAACGGCTTTATCATCATCCACTAAACTTCCGTCCCTGTCCCTCATCAATAGATAGCCGCCATATTCTTGGTCTAAACTTTTTGGAAACCAAAATGGCAAAGTATCTTCTAATAAACGATCACGATAAAACTCCTTAAGCTGTTCCAGTTCCGCTTTCTTATAATCCATTTCTGTGTTATATTATCTCTCTTATACCAATTGTTCTTGTAGTTTATTTTTTGATGAAAGCCTGAAGAAATCCATATCATGCAGATCTTTAATAAATTCTTCATATTTACTTTCCTGCATATTTTCTATCGGGAACCTGAAAGTTCCGCAATCTATGCCAACGGCTTTCATAAAAGCTTTTCCTGTTGCCATACCCCCATATTTTTTGAGTATCTCTACAATGGCTATAGACTTATCCTGTAATAAACGGGCATTTATAAGATCTCCGGCATCAAAAGCTTTTATCAATCCATAATACAATGGCGCTGCATAATTAAATGTACTGCCTACAGCCCCTTTTGCTCCTATTGCCAAAGCAGAAAGGAAAACCTCATCTCTACCCCAAAGCAGATCGTATTTCTGGTTTTCAAAATTCAGGCAGAGCTTATAGTCCATCAAATCTTCATGGGTAAACTTAATCCCTGAAAAGTTATCTAGCTTTCCATCAATGGCTTTCAGAAAAGGGTGCATTTCAACAAAAGCTCCTGTTAATGCCGGGATATGGTAATAATACATATTGATATTTGGCACCGCCTTACCTATTTCTATACAGAAATCAGCCAAAGCCTCAGGGCTTTTCACTTTAAAATAATAAGGTGCTATCAATGCTATGGCGTCAAAATTTGATTTTTGCGCTATTTCTGCCAATTCTATACATTCTGTAATGGATGTACCACCTACCAATGCTATTCTTTTCAGTGTATGTACTTTTACTTCGCCCCATTTCTCTATTAAGGATTGTTTCTCCTTAAAGCTTAATGCTACTCCTTCTCCTGTAGATCCGCAGACGAAAGCCCCTGTAACTTTGTTTTGTTCCAAAAAGGTTGCATATTCCTGTATAATATCCAGATTCAGGCTTTTATCTGGGTGCATTGGAGTAAATGGTGCGGCTACTAATCCTTCTATTTTATTTATCATATGATTTTATATATTTTTTGTAAAATGAGCTATTTAATGGATGGGGCTAACGTTATGCTCCTAAACATTGTATAAGGTGAAGCAGTGGCTAATACTTTCTTATTTGTTTCTTTGGATAGCTGTTCATCAATCTTATCAGATACCTTAATTATTTGAGATTTTGTAGTCCCATCAAAACTTCCTACCGAAACCACATAGACATCGACACCTTTTTTTGATGTTATTTTAGCTGTAACACTTCTTAAATTAGACGTAATACCAGAAAAGTCCAAAGAGCCTTGCTCTTCCCATTTCTGGCCATCTTTAGAAGTGTACTTTCTCAAGAAACCATTTCCATCATTATCTACTGCATATAGTAAATCAGGAATATTATTTTGGTCAGTATCCAGCATCACAATCTGGTGAACCGTAGAACTTCCAGATAACTTATGCTCTTTGATACGATCCTTTGGAGTGATTGGTAAAGATGAACCTACTGAAAAAAATGAATTACCACCTCTGGTAAGATATATCTTGTTTAAAAAAGTATAAACGCTTAACATTTGTGAATTAACAGCTGCCACTCCTTTTGTCTGTGAACTTTCGCTAAAAGGAATATATCTCAGGCCCGCTGTTCCTTCCTCTCCTTTTGTACCTGTTGTAGCAATGTAAAAGCCCTTATTTTCGGCAATGGCACAGCGAGGTGAACCTCTATCGTCAATTAAAACAGTAGAAGTATTAACTTTTCCATCAACACCTATTCTTCCGATGGTTTTATTTGAATATCCGGTTGATTGCCCGATACGCTGCTCATATCCGATAATAGTTAAATATTTGCCATCTTGAGAAAGTGTCATAAGGCCTTCAATTGGAATTGCTGAGGATGTATATTGAAGACCTGTCAGCATATTATTCGATTGTGATGAGATATATGGGACATCAATAGTTCTTACTAATTTCCCTTCCTGTGTATATTCATCAATAAATACAGGCACTGTCTTATTTCTTGGCTTTCCGTCTCCATACCTGTAAACTGCTAAATTATCCGGGTAAAAATCCTGGGAGTAAACTGTTGTGACGTGTATTGTAAAAGCTATAAACAGAGAAAAGATGATACCCGGAAATTTGTTTGACTTCATATTCATAGTAATTGTTTTTGATTTATAAATTAAAATTCTGTAGCGGCTAACTTTCAGTTAAGATAGGGTTGTAAAATGCTTTTCCATAGTTCATACCCCCTGGCGCTAAGATGAAGTCCATCATAAGTATAAAGAGAGTTTAACCTATCTTTTTGATCAAGGAAATGTGGATGTAAATCTATCAGTTCAACTTTTTGTCTCTTTGCAACAGCTTTTATTCCTAAATTAACTGCTGCAATATGCTCGTCTTTGTTAAAATGACTTTTTGCAAATTTGGTATAAGTATTATTTACAGGTAAGACAGTCTGTAAATATATTTTTGTTTTTGGCGTTTCTGATTTAAGCTCTTTTACAATTCTTTCTATATTATTGATAATAACTCCATCCGGAATATTTTTGGCAATATCATTAACACCTATCAGGATGAATATTTTTGCTGGCCTCCCTTTGCTTATTTCAAAAAGACGCTCTAATAATCCATAAGTATAATCTCCAGAAATACCTCTATTTTTTGCATCTGAATTATTTAATAATTCATTCCAATCTATTCCGGCAGTAATACTGTTTCCTAAAAAAACAATATCACTTTCAGATGTACTGTATTTTTTGAAATATTCACGACGAATATCATAGCTCGCAGGTCTGGATAAACTATCCCATTTTAGATTTTGTCCATACGCCAAACAGGTGTTTAACAATATTATACCTAAAAAAATAAAAGTGTTTTTTTTATTTATCATAACTTAAAATCATTTTTTCAATATTTAATTACCATCCCTCATTTTGAACCAGCTTTCGATTCACATTCATTTCAGAAAGAGGAATTGGCCATAACACATCACGCGCTGTAGCATTAGTATATATAGTCTTTGGCGCTGTGTATATTTTACCTGTACCATTAGGCACATCTGCCAATGAGGCTTTCATTCTTTCATAAAAAATACCCCATCTGATTAAATCATCTTTTCGCAGATTTTCAAAACATAATTCCCGCGCGCGCTCTTCCTGAATAGCCTTAAGAAACAAAGTACTGCTAGCAAGATAACCGACACCTAAATCTGCATCCGTAATCTCTGTTAGCATGACCGTTGCAGTAGCTCCACTTCCATTTCCACCTGTAATAGCAATGGTAGGAGTACTTGTATAAAATTTCCCTTTATTTGTTACGGTTATAGATGCAATTCCTCCTCCTGAAATTGTAGCTATAGCTGTAGCACCACTTCCACCCCCTCCTGAAATCGTAACTATAGGGACTGTAGTGTATCCTGTTCCGGGAGAAACTATTGTGATTGATTTCACTCCTTCTCCATTTAAATATTTCCCATATGCCCTTCTCCTTACATTATTTACAGCTTGTACATGTGGTTCTGTGGACGACAAATTTCTTCCTAATGCATTTTCAGCTTCCGCATACATCAACAATACATCGGAATATCTTAATATTGGGTAATTTTGAGGAGTCCAAGTATTATTTTTAGGCTTTAAGAGTTCGTACTCTCTCCTAAATTTCGAACAGGACAGCCTATACACTACTCCTGTCCAACTTACTTTTGTAGCTGGGTTTCCGGTATAATAGAAAGGGGCAATTACCCAATTTTTTCTTAAATCTTCTGCAGCATACAAATTATGCAAATATGCTGTTGGCCGCACAGTTCCTGTAGCGTAACCTACGTCGGCATCAGCCGTTTGAGGAATACCATTATTCCTGCCCACTCTACCAGCCGCTCCCGAATAAATCCCATCTCCATTCCCCCAAAACTCTACTTCCCAAATGCTTTCCTTAAAGTCATATATATCCTGTGCATAATTAATAAATACCTGTTCATATGAAGGGTTCAATTCATGTTTTTCAGAAGAGATAACTTTATATGCCCAAGATGAAGCATCTTGATATTTTGTTATATCATTTATAGGATTTCCTGCCATATTTAAACAAACACGAGCGAGAATTCCCCATACGGCAGACCTTGTAACTCTCCCGGGATGCCCAGCCGCATCCATTATTAAATCTGCAGAAGTTGTCATATCTTTTACAACTTGTTCATATACTTCTTTAGCCGGGATTCGCGGCGTTTGTACTTCTTCTGCATTACCTGTAGTAACTGGCTTAAGAATTAAAGGCACATCTCCAAATCTTACTACTAACATAAAATAGTAGTATGATCTTAGAAATAAAGCCTGTCCTTCAATGTCTTTCCTTTTAATATCATCCATTACAGGTTTATGTATATTATCTAAAAGCACATTTGCTCTATTAATGCCTTCGTATAATACATTCCAATATCCTGTTATTTTAGCATCTGATGTTGAAACAGCATAATAGCCGACCGTATTCTCATCATAATAATTCCAGCCTTCATCTGCATCAAGCCCTAACCTACCCAACATAAAATCTCCATAAAGCTCATTTCTTCCCAATATTGAATAAATACCCGTTAATGCTGTATTCAATTGATTTTCGGTATCATAATAAGTTTGAGGGCTTAGAAAATCTTTAGGTGAAACATTTAAAATCTCATGACATGATGTAAAAAGAAACATAGTCAGAAAAACACTAACAATCTTTTTCATAAATTTTTTTAAGTGTTTAACAATAACAACCATTTTTATAAACTAATACTAATTCCAAAAACGATCTGCCTGCTCCTTGGATAGGCAGAATAATCAAAACCAGGAGTTCTTGCTGTATTACGGACAGATACTTCCGGATCCATTCCCGAATATTTTGTCCATGTATACAAATTCTGTCCCGTTGCATTCAACTCTATTTTCTTAATTTTTAAACGCTTGCAAACAGCCTCTGGAAGAGAATAAGATAATTGTAATGTTTTTAGTCTAAGAAACGAACCGTCCTCAATTGTCCTTGTAGAATATACGCCATTAGGTCCTTGCCCTCCTATCCTGAAATAAGTCTCGTTTTGATTTTCTTCTGTCCAACGATTAGCATACACGGCATATTGATTTAGTGCATTTCTATTGACCTGATTACCTTCAAACGCAATTCTGTTAGCATTAAAAATATCATTACCATAAGACCATTGAAAAAATACATTAAGACTAATTCTTTTATAAGTAAAGTTATTACTAAAGCCTCCTACGTGTATAGGAAGCGTTCTCCCAATGATTATCCTATCGTTATCATTTATTGTTAAATCTCCATTTTGATCTTTGTATCGTATATCTCCTGGTTGAATATTTTCTCTTGGATTTCCATTGGTGGTAACCGAAGGTTTTAAACTGTACTTCCCATCAGTTCCCACTTCAAAATCATCATATTGATAAACACCATCCCACTCATATCCATAAAATGCTGATGCAGGCCCCCCTATCTGTGTAATATAAAGTGAGGTAGTGTTATAATCGGCTGTCCATGTCACAGGCGTTAAAAACCTATCTTCACCCTCATTAAGAGCTAAAACCTTATTCCTGTTAAAACTTATATTAAAATCACTTGTCCACATAAAAGATTTTTTTTGTATGTTTTTAGTGGATAATGAAAACTCTAAACCTTCATTCTTTATTTTTCCTATATTTTTAAAAACACTGTTAAAACCTGTACTATTAGGAATATTTGCATTTAACAATAAATCACTCGTGACTTTTCTATATGCGTCTACTGAAATACTTATCTTATTTTTAAACACAGATACATCATAGCCAATATTGTATTGTGCTGTTTTTTCCCATCTCAAATCGGAGTTTCCAAGATTATCAAAACCTAAACCCTGATTAGGTATTCCATTATCAAATGAGTAATAAGAAGTTAGTGGAAAATTTAAAGAAGGAAATCTTTCAAAATCACCTATCCTATTGTTACCTGTAACCCCATAACTTAATCTTACTTTGGACTCATTAATGAAAGCTATATTTTTCAGAAACTTTTCCTTATGCATCTGCCATGCAAAAGCTCCGGAAGGAAAATATCCCCATCTATTTTCTCTAGAAAATTTAGATGATCCGTCTGCCCTGATAGACGCTGTAAAAAAGTATCTGGACTTCCAACGATAAGTTGCCCTTCCCAAGTAGGATATAAGCACATTTGAAGAAATAAGAGAATACACAGAAGTAGGGCTTCCTAAATCCATTCCGCTTAATCCTAATTCTTCATAAGGAACTCTTTCTACATTATATCCATAAGTTTTCGAATCATCTTTCTGTAGAGTATAACCCGCTAACACATCAAACTGATTTGATTTATTAATTTCCTTCTTATAAGTAAGCGTATTCTCATTTAAAAAACTTCCAAGTTTTATATATCTAAACAAACCATTAGGTCCTTTGGGGTTATTTCCTGATAAATGCCCCTGCAAAGTATTAGAGTTATAAAATGCCTCATTTTCAATTAAATTAGTTCTTATTCCTCCTTTAATTTTTAATTCCAAGTTTCTAGAAATTGAATATACCAAATCTGTATTCACAATCAGTCCTGATTTATTTTGCTGACGAACAGCATTCTGTGCTGCCACATAAGGATTAATTCTATTATCATTTGCCTCCGGATCAAACAGATCTATATTCAGGTCAAATTCAGATGACATTACAGGCCTATACCCCCAAATCTGATACATTAAATAAGTTGAATATGAGTTCGAACCAGATTGCTGTTGCGAGATCATTTGACCATAGTTCTTTTCATTACTATAATTTACATTCAGATTTGCCTTCACTTTCTTACTTATAGTCTGATTCAGACCTATTCTTCCCTGATATTGGCTATATCCTGAATTTAGAATTACCCCTGTCTGATCAAACACAGAACCTGAAACCACATATTTTGTCTGAGGATTACCTCCGGAGAGTAACACATTATGAGTCTGCATGAAACCATTCTTAAATAAAAGATCCTGCCAATCAATTGGCGCTACTGAACGATAATCTTCCAAAGTCATATTAGGCTTTGTAAAATATATGGGTTCATTATTTCCGGGATCCTTCTCTACCTGATACCTAACAAATTCATACGGGCTCATTAACTCCAAAACCTTAGGAACCTGAGACAAACCGAATGAATTTCTATAAGATACTTGCGGCAAACCAACCTTACCTTTTTTAGTTTCTATAATAACGACTCCGTTAGCTCCTCTTGAACCATATATCGCTGTGGCTGAAGCATCTTTTAGAATAGATATTGATTCAATATCCGCCGGATTAATCTCTCCTGAAAACTCCTCCATTGGAAACCCATCTACAACATAAAGGGGAGAGTTACTTTGTTCCAGTGAATTACCTCCACGAATTACAATATTCATTGCAGAACCTGGCTGGTCTTCGTTAGACAAAACCTGAACCCCAGCAACCCTACCTGCCAAAGCTCTATCAAAAGTTGCCACAGGAGCTTTTGCCATATCCGCCACATTTACTTCTCCTACTGATCCGGTGACATCTTTCCTATCTACTGTTCCATAACCAATTACTGTGACCTGACTCAACTCCCTTATATTTTCTTGCAGCTTTATTGTCCCATTAAATGTTTTAACATGAGTTTTTGAAACCTGGAATCCCATATAACTAGTTATTAGATAATCATCTTCCGTAGCATTTACTAAAAAATTACCATCTTTATCTGAGACTGTTGAAACTTTGTTCCTTTCTAAGGTTATGACTACCCCAGCCAAAGGCTCATTTGTCTGCGAGTTAACAATCTTTCCGGAAATTTTTCGTAGCTGTTGCCCATGTAATTTAGAAACCCCAAAAAACATGACCAGCAATAAGATTCTTCTCATAAATCGTTTATTAGTTTATAGTGGTTTAATTTTTTCAGTTACTAATCGTACTATTTTTACTCTAAATAGAATTTAACCCTTTTTATATTTTGGTTTTCACCTACCAATATGCCTATATATATTCCTGCAGGAAGACTATGTGGCAAGCTAAAACTGTAACCCGGCTCATAAGATTTCACCTTATGGGTAATCAATTCCTTACCTTCAACACTCAATACCTTAAAATATCCTTCTCCCATTAAATCACTTTCAACGGTAACCAGTATTTCCGATTTTGATCCAATAATTTTGATGTTTTGATCATCAAAATCCATAAAAATAGAAACAACATCTGTTTCCTTACTTTCTCCGTTATAGTCTACCTGGTTTAGCTTATAATAGTTGATTCCATTTTCTGGTCTCAGATCTGAGAAGTGATAAACATTTTCTTTCTTAGAATTACCATTTCCCTTAACCGAACCTATTTTATGGAAGTGATTAGTCCCTTCTGCTCTAAGTACTTCAAAATGAGAGTTATTTTTCTCTGACACCGTTACCCAACTTAAATCTACATGGCTTCCTTTAGAGCTAGCTTTAAAAGAAAGAAGCTCAACCGGCAAAATAGTACTGCCCGGAGTAAAGGCCACACCTCTAAACATTGTCCCATCAGGAGCTATTTTTAATACTTCAGGCGCATTATCATCAGCATTTAGTTCTGCTGTGAGTGGATTATTATCCACTACTTTAAATAAACTTGATTTGATTTCTGTATTCCCAAAGACACCTGTAGTAGTCATATACAAGGTTACTACTCCAGAAATCATTTTTCCGGTAATACTTTTTATGCCGTTTGTTACTCCGTCATCTGTAGTTGTTCCTTTCGCTACCCATGTTGCTCCCGCATCTTCGGAAATATATTTTCTTACAATACCTGTTGAGCTATCATCAGCAGCATACAACAAATCCGGTTTAGTATCATTATTGGTATCAAAAAGAACAATCTGACTTATTGCTGTACTACCCGGTAACGCATGTACAGAAGCTGAGTTACTTCCGCTTACCGGCATTGCCTCAATCTTATAAAAACTATTATTTCCCCTAGTAGAATATAAATCTCCTCCAAATTCTAAAACACTCCTATATTGGCTATTATCCGAAGAAATTCTTACCGCATTTGCTATAGTAGTTCCAGAAGCCACATACTTCAATCCTGCTGAGTTATCAACCCCTGTTGTTCCAGTAGTTGCAAACCAAACACCTGCGCCTGCCCCTCCTATAACTGCTGCTCTCGGCGATCCTCGATCGCCCGTAAGGCATGTAGAAGTATTAACTACCCCATCAGCACCTATTATACCTATTACCCTACCTACCTGCCCGGTAGCTTGTCCTACCCCTGTGTTATACCCTACTACACTTAGATAATTTCTATCTCCTGATAATGTGATAAGCCCCTCAATAGGAATTGCACTTGCTGTAAATGGCAGGCCTGTAAGTGCATAATTACCAGAGGCATTTGAGACAGGAAATGAAATAGACTGAATAAATGCTCCATCTTGTGTATATTCGTCAATAAATACAGGAGCTGTATTATTAGTTATTGCTCCATTTCCATATCGATATATGGCCAAATTATCAGCTGCAAGTTGGGAATAAGCTTGATTTACCAAACATAATCCCATGATTAATGTAAACACTGTGAAGTAATAATTTTTCATTAGTTACAAAATTTAGGTTATACAAATGATTTGTTTATTTATGCAAGAGCACCACTATTATCTCCAGATATTTTTATATCATTAAGTGATGTCCATATATTTTATATTTTTAGCACACGCCTCATCAAGAACAAACTGACAATTACTATGAAGTTTAAGAAATGATGCAGGCAAGTCAGGAGTTATTGGCTCATAAAGAAGCCTATTCATAATTCTTCCCTTATTTTCTCCAAAAGCTAACAGGATAATTTTTTTAGCCTGTAAAATAGATTGTATCCCCATAGTTATGCCTTGGTTAGGGACTGCACTAACCCCACCAAAATCAGCCGCTGCATTTTTACGGGTTACCTCATCTAAATCTACCAAACGGGTAAGTGAGTTAAAGTCCGAACCTGGTTCATTAAAGGCAATATGACCATTCTCTCCTATGCCCAGTATTTGCAGATCAATCCCTCCCACTTGGTTTATTTTATTCTCGTAGTCTTTACAAAAATCATGGAGAGGCGTATCCAAAGTTCCAATATGAGGAATATGAATATTGTTATCAGGTATATCTATATAGTTGAATAACTGCTTGTACATACTGTAATAAAAGCTATTGGGATTCTCTTTTTGAATGGGATAATACTCATCCAGATTAAAACATATTGTTTTAGCAAAAGACTTCCCTTTCTGATATGCTTCTATAAGATATTTATAAATAATCTCAGGCGTAGCCCCCGTTGCCAAACCTAAAACAGGAAGACCGCCCGCTAGCCCAATTTCTTCAATCACATTACACATCTCATCAGCAACCACTCTGGATGCTTCATACTTATCTGAATAGATTATAAATTGCTCATCATAATTATCCTGTATTTTCATAATAAATTAGATTATTTATGCGACAAAATATTCTTAAGTATATAATCACTCGATGAGTTTTGATCAAGAGAATTTGAGATTAAAGCAATCATTTTAAAATTACTTCTCAGGTCTTTAGTAAAGTCTTTTTTCATCACAATTTAAGTTTACAATAAAAGTATTATGTATGACATTATAAAGGTAAAACAAAATTCATATTACTTCCAAATAAATTCATGTTTTTATTTAACAATGTCTAAACAGCATTAAAGCATATATTACATATATCGTATACTTTTATTATTTTTGCATTAAATAATACATAAGAAATGACACTAACTACCTTAAAAGAAAACATACACATAGACACCAGTTCATTAGTGGACAAGGTTGAAGCCAACCTCGTAAAACTGCTTCAGGAAAGAAAACTAAAAGTTGGAGACCCTATTCCCAAAGAGTTAGAATTATCCGAAACCCTGGGCGTAAGTAGAACCGTAATAAGAGAAGCCTTAGTAAGATTAAGGGTAATTGGACTTATAGAAACCAAAAAGAAAAAAGGGACCATCATTACAAGCCCCGATGTATTTGGTATTCTGAGTAAAAGTATGAACCCTCATATTTTAGATCAGGATACTTTACGGGAAATGTTTGAACTAAGACTGACTTTAGAAATTGGTATGGCAGATTTCATTTTTCAACGTATAACTCCTGAAGATATAACTGAATTAAGAAAAATCGTAGAACATGAACCCCAAAATACTAATGGTGAATTATTTAACACGGAACAAGAAATAGCATTTCACGGTAAACTATATGAGATAACAAGAAATGAAAACATGAAAAAATTCCAAAAAATGTTGCTTCCTATTTTCGACTATGTACATAATAGTGGTTTATTAAAAAAACCAATTCATGTAAAGAAATTTGTTTCCCATAAAGGTATTGTTGATGTGATTGAAAACGGCTCTCCTGAATTGTTGAGAAATGCCATGCGCAATCACTTAGAAAGTCACTTTGAGCGAATTTTTAATAAATAAAGCTTAGCTAAAGATCTTATACCAAAACGGGGATCATATTAAAAAAAACAAAAAGGGATTTGTGCATCACAAATCCCTTTTTGTTTTTAACCACATGTACTTTCTAATAATCTATTTCCAACAAACTATGTGTAGAAATATTTACGCCACCTTTAAGCTCTAAATAATCTGGTGTAACATTCCAAATGGTAGTTTCTACACGCTTAGGACCTGCTGTAGTATTAAACACAATATTTGCTTTGGATTTAAACTCATTTCCCAACCTTAAAGCATTTTGTAGTTTTTCCTTTAATTCAGTAGCATGGTCTTCTGGGGCATCCACTATTTTATAATTGGAAATCTCTTCTTTCTGTATTAACTCGGCTATCATAAAAAACACTTTAAAATTAATCCTTCAACTATTTTTATCTTATAACCAATCTAACAAATATTATTTTAAAACGATATAAATATTGTATCTTTTTTTGGTCAGAATATTATTTCTGAATGCGATCAGGCGTTTCTATCATGCCTTTAAACCCATCTTTCTTTAATGAACGTCTGGTTTGCAAACGATTAGGTTTTTCTAAAATCAAGGAACGGGAAGACAATGAAGAAGATGCTTCTGTAATTTGCTGAATGGCTACTGAAGTATTAATTTCAGTAGGATCGCCCAATTCTTTGTTATAAGGATAATCATCAGAATTAACATCAACATTCATTCCTGTAAAATAGCCTCCTTCTCCCAACGAATTCTTAGACTCAAACATCGCATAATAAATATCGTATTTATCTATCCTTATAGGGAAAAAGCCTACCGGCTTACCATACGTTTTTTCACCTACTAAACTAACCGTTGTATATGGTTTTAAACTATTAATGGTGAGTTCGCTTGCCGAGGCGGTAGATTCACTCACTATAAATACAACTCTTTCCAATTGGGGGATATAATTAGTGCCCCCCTTATTAATCGTAGAAGTCATATTATCATAACTGCCAAAATAGCTTTTGTTTCTGCCTCCATCCTCATAAAACTGATTTTTCAACAAATCTGCTTTTCCGGTACGCATAGTTTCATTGTAGTATTCGGTAAACATTAGCTTGCCATTATGCTGGCTAGGAACAATATAATTTATAAGTTTCTCTGCCGTTGCCACATAACCTCCACCATTGTATCTTAAATCAACAATTAGATTGTTTACCCCTTGATTTTGAAATTTTTCGAATGCGGCCTGTAACGCTGGTCCAGAATCATCCGGATGCGAAAAACGAGCATAAGCTAAATAACCTATTTTTTGGGTTCCTCTTACATACACAGTATCTTTCAATACAGGAGAACTTTTATATCTCATTTTACTCAACACCAAATCTTTAGGCACAGTTTCTCCCGGAGCCAGAACATTCAGATTAACCGTAGCTCCATCCATGGCATTGAGAAACAGGTCTATTTCTGCATTAAAGTTACTCCCATAAGCTCTACCATTCACCTTTTTAACAATACTACCTCGTTTTATCTTCTTATCATACGCAGATGAGCCCGGCGAAACATATTTAACGTATATCTGGTAATTATACTCACTTCCAACATAAGCAAACCCCAGACCTACATCATTACCATAGCCATCTAACTCCACGTACATGGTCTCTCCCGCCTTTCTGGCGATAATACCATCATCATTGCTATCATCTATATAAGAATATTTAGGTTCATCGTACAAACCTCCATCAGAATCATACCAGTTCTCATAATTGGTATACCTTGTTATCTTCAATAACTCATCATTAAAATTATCCAGCTGATTGCTATTTCTGGTAAATGAACGCGGATTAAAAACACTATAACTTGGCAAATAGTTATTCCAGTAATACACTTGTTTAGCATATAAGAATATAGAATCTTTGGTTAGCTCTGCCCTATCTGTAGTAGGTTTAGGCTTATCCTGATCTATTTTTTCCTTTTTACAGGACACCGCACTCAAGAAAGTTAGTACGATTGCCAAATTGGTAAAACCTAATCTTATAGACATATATATCCTAAATTAATTCATTTATATTTTTTAATCAATGGGAATAAACCCCATCCCTATCAGATTAACATCCTCCTCATGTTTCGCCAGTCCCACAAAATTAACCTGTTGTGCTTCCATCTGATTATCTTCAAGTACTTTAGCTATACAAGCGTTTAGTTTTCCATTAAACTCTTCTACATAATATACCTTAAGATAGTTTTCTAAACCATTCCACTCCAGGTGTTTAATCTTATTAAATTGTTTTTGCGGATTTCCTTTGGTAACTATATAAATTTGTTTTCTGTTAACAACCAATTCCTGTAAAAAAGCTAAAACTTCTTTATACAGCAACAACTTCAAAGGCAGCTTCGCATTCACATAAAGCGAATTAAAATTCTCTTCATATTTCTCATCTATACCAAAAGTTCTACTGGTTTCTTTAAAAATATCTTTACTTCCATGAGCTTCATAACGTTTACTCATGAATTCTATTACATCATTAGCTGGTGGATATTGCTCCAGATACTCCAAAAAATTAGCAAACAGATAAAACACCTGCAAATCGTAATCTTTTTGAGGATACAATACGTCATCTAATTCAAAAATCACAGCCTGTATATTGTTATTTAAGTCTTCAAATTTCAGCATATCTGTTGTGTTTTTATCCTTACTATCTGGCTTCCACATAAAGTTATTTCAAAAAAGCCGTATATTTTCAATTCTTTGAATTTATTAAGCAATAAACTCACTATCGGTTTTTCATGGTCTATGGGTACCTCAGTTTTCTTATTCCAAAGCAGAAAGTCTAGTTGTTCAATCTTTTCGTTTGAAAACAATTTGTATAAAGTTACGGGGTTAAACTCTCCTTTAGAGAACAGTTTGTTTAATTGTATAAATGAAGCCTTACCTGGCATACACCAAATATTTAGAGGTTCTTTACAAGAATCATCTATTTCTATCAAATTCCCCAAACCATTAAGTTCTCCAATAGCTATGCGGTCATTAGGATAGCCCAATTCCAACATTAATTTCGAAAATTCAGAAAAGTTTTTTACAGGCTTACTTTCTGCAAAATGCTCTTCTAAAGCAGTTCTTAAAATACCATATTCAGAACCATGCAATGCTAACACCTCAATACCGTACTCTTCAAAAAGAACTTTTGACTCTGACAAAGCCATTATAGCTTTGCTTATTAATGGCAACACCGTATGAATGTTATGGGTTAAACAAGAATCAAGTACTTCATGTGCATAAGAACTACTGGTTACCTGTGGTAGTTTTATCGAATTCTCTGATACAAACTCAATATTGTCGTTTAAAAGACTTTTCAGCAGTGCAACTTTTGGATGCTGCTCTCCTATAATTAATACGTTATTCAAAATCAGAATTTGGATAAATCAAACCATCTTTCATTGTAATCTTCCGATCCGCCATATCTGCCAGCTCTTCGTTATGGGTAACAATCACAAAAGTCTGTTTAAACTGATTACGCAAATCAAAGAATAACTGATGCAATTCTTTAGCTGTCTGAGAATCCAGATTACCTGAAGGTTCGTCAGCTAAAATCAAGGAAGGGTTATTAATTAAAGCTCTGGCTACCGCAATACGCTGCTGTTCTCCCCCCGACATTTGCGCCGGCTTATGATCCTTTCTATGCGTCATCCCTAATATTTCCAATAGCTCTGTTGCTTTTTTTTCTGCCGTAGCTTTACTGGATTTAGCTATAAATGCCGGTATACAGATATTTTCTAAAGCTGTAAACTCGGGAAGCAAATGGTGAAACTGAAAAATAAACCCGATATGCTGATTTCTAAATACACTTAGGGCTTTAGCATTTAAAGTATTGATATGGGTATCATTAATTATAATTTCTCCGGAATCTGGTTTATCTAAAGTACCAATAATATGTAAAAGCGTACTTTTCCCCGCTCCCGAAGCCCCAACAACACTCACAACCTCTCCTTTGTCAACCGTAAGGTCTACCCCTTTTAAAATGGCTAAATCGCCAAAACTTTTCTTTATTGACTGAGCTTTAAGCATCTTACAAAGCTATAAATTATAGGATTATATTTTTTAAAAAAGCACTTGGTGTATCTCATAATAATGCCAAAAAACAAAATAATTCTTGTTTTGGTTTCTTTTATAGGGATGTATTTGTAATTTCACGGCAAATTTTTATATAAAATGAACATTCACGAATATCAAGGTAAACAAATACTAAAAAGTTTTGGTGTACGCGTTCAGGAAGGTATTGTAGTAGATACTCCAGAAGAAGCTGTAGAGGCAGCCAAAAAGATGAAAGAAGATTTCGGCTCTGATTGGGTTGTAGTAAAAGCTCAAATTCATGCTGGTGGACGTGGTAAAGGTGGTGGTGTTAAATTGGCTAAAAATTTGGAAGAGGTTAAGCAAAGAGCTTCTGATATCATCGGAATGCAATTGGTTACCCCTCAAACTGGCCCGGAAGGCAAAAAAGTAAACAAAGTGTTAATTGCACAAGATGTTTACTACCCTGGAGAATCTGACACTAAAGAATTTTATATTTCTGTCCTTTTAAATAGAGCTACCGGCAGAAACATCATCATGTACTCTACCGAGGGCGGTATGGATATCGAGGAAGTGGCTGAAAAAACCCCTCATTTAATATTCAAGGAAGAAATTGATCCAAAAGTAGGCTTACAAGCTTTCCAAGCAAGAAAAATTGCATTCAATTTAGGTACTTCCGGCAATGCTTTTAAAGAAATGGTGAAATTTGTAACCGCTCTTTACAAAGCTTACGAAGCTATCGATGCTTCTATGTTCGAGATTAACCCTGTATTAAAAACTTCTGATGATAAAATCTTAGCTGTTGATGCAAAAGTAAATCTGGACGAAAATGCACTATACCGTCATCCAGATATTGCAGCTATGCGTGATATTACTGAAGAAGATCCTACAGAAGTAGAAGCTGGCGAGTCTAACCTAAATTATGTTAAATTAGATGGTAACGTAGGCTGTATGGTTAACGGTGCTGGTTTGGCTATGGCTACCATGGATATTATTAAATTAGCGGGTGGAGATCCGGCGAACTTCTTGGATGTAGGTGGTACAGCAAATGCACAAACTGTAAAAGCTGCTTTCAACATTATCTTGAAAGACCCTAATGTAAAAGCCATATTAATTAACATATTTGGTGGTATTGTTCGTTGCGACAGAGTAGCACAAGGAGTAATTGATGCTTACAATGAAATTGGAGATATCAGAGTGCCTATCATTGTTCGTTTACAAGGAACAAACGCTGAAGAAGCTAAAAAATTAATTGACGAGTCTGGACTTAAAGTTTATTCTGCTATCCTATTAAAAGAAGCTGCTGATTTAGTTTCTAAGGTTATTGCATAATTAACCCAACTCTTAAAACATACAGAAAACCTGCTTTATTAAAGGCAGGTTTTTTTATATACTTTAAATTGCAAAGGTCAACTTACCCTTCTCTTCTTATTACTTTTTCTATTGGTTTTAAGAATAAAATACAAACGTTTGCACAATTATAAGTTTAACACTATATTTGATCAGGTATGGCTAAACAAGTTACCATAAAGGATATTGCGAGAGAGCTAAACACAAACTACTCTACTGTTTCCAGAGCGCTTAATAATAACCCGCGCATTAGTGAGGAAACCAGGACTGCCATTATTTCTAAGGCCAGAGAAATGGGTTACAAACCCAACAAATTGGCCCAACAACTTAAAACTGGTCATTCAAATACAATCGGACTAATCGTTCCCAGAATTAACAGGGTGTTTTTTTCCAATGTAATCCACGGTATAGAAATTATAGCCAAACAGCAAGGATATAATGTTCTTATCTGTCAGTCTTACGAAAGCTTTGAAGAAGAAAAAAGAAATATCCAAACCTTATTAAGTAATAACGTTGCCGGAATTATCATGTCTGTCACTAGAGAAACCAAAGATATTTCTGAATTTGATAAGATTATAGAAAATGATGTTCCTTTTGTATTGTTTGACAGGACTTTAGAAAACACACAGTTTAATGAAGTTGTAAACGATAATTTCTATGGAGCTTACCAGGCCACCAAACATTTAATACAGCAAGGATATAAACAAATTATACATTTTGCCGGTCCATTACATCTTAAAAATTATAATGAAAGGCTTTTAGGTTATAAAGAAGCACTCAAAGATAGCGGTATGGCTTTTAACCCAGATTTGGTTATGGCTGATGTACTTACCAGAGAAAAAGGTCAGGAAACAATAAAAGAGCTTATAAATAACAATATTGCTTTTGATGCCGTTTTTTCTGCCAGTGATTTCTCTGCGCTTGGAGCTATGCTTTATCTGAATGAAATAAAAAAAGACATCGCCCTGATAGGTTTTGCGAATGAACCTTTTACAGAGCTGATTGGACTTACAACTGTAGAACAATATAGCAAAAGTATTGGCGAAAATTCAGCTAAACTTTTATTCAATCAGTTCAATAAAAAGGAAAAATCACTCGATGTTGTAAAAATAAAACCAGAATTAATTATTAGACAATCAACAAATAAAAAGTTATGAAGTATTCAGAAAGATATGCAGCACACCCTGCAGATTTTAAAAATTACGATACCCAAAGAATCAGAGAAGAGTTCCTAATGACCTCTCTTTTCGAAAAGGATGAAATTGTTTTGGTATATTCTCTATACGACAGATATATTGTTGGTGGAGTTTTACCCGTAAGTCAGTCAATAAAACTGGAAACTATTGATCCTTTGAAAGCGCCTTATTTCCTGGAAAGAAGAGAGCTTGGTATTATAAACGTTGGTGGAAACGGTATTGTTATTGCTGATGGCGAGCGCTTTGAGCTAGGCTATAAAGAAGCATTATATGTTGGGCAAGGAACAAAAGAAGTTTCTTTTGAAAGTGTAGATGGTAGCCAACCTGCAAAGTTTTACATTAACTCTGCTCCGGCTCATCATAAATTCCCTACTAAAAAGGTAACTAAAGAAAATGCTGAAATTGTAGAATTAGGTAGTCTTGAGACATGTAATGCCCGTACTATTAACAAATTAATTGTTAGCTCGGTTGTACAAACGTGTCAGCTACAAATGGGACTTACTGAACTAAAAACAGGTAGCGTTTGGAATACCATGCCTGCGCATACACATAACAGGAGAATGGAAGCTTATTTCTATTTTGAAATTCCTGAAAACCAAGCCGTATGTCATTATATGGGAGATCCTAAAGAAACAAGACATATTTGGATGACTAACGATCAGGCTGTTTATTCTCCATCCTGGTCTATTCACAGTGGTGCGGGTACATCAAACTACTCTTTTATATGGGGTATGGCAGGCGAAAACCTGGATTATGGTGATATGGATGTTGTTCAGCCAAATGAACTAAGATAAGCTTTTACTTTTCATACATAAATCCGTTAAAGCTGTACTTGTTTTCAAGTGCAGCTTTTTTGTTTATTCCCTCCTTATCCAGTCAATTCGTTTTTTACTAAAACTCATGTTTTTTTACGTAATAAATTTCTTTATCTAAATAAAATTAACAAACTTTATACAAAGCCCCGATTTAATAATTTGTGTTATTTTAAAATTTAGAGAACTATGAAAATCCAAGTAAACACAGACAAGAACATTGATGGAAAAGAGAGCCTTGTCAACTATGTAAAAAGTACTGTTGAGGACGGGTTAAACAGATTTGATGAATCTATTACCAGAGTTGATGTACACTTAAGTGATGACAACGCAAATAAAGAAGGTACACCTGATAAAAGGTGCCTTATTGAGGTAAAAGCAGAAAGTATTCCTCCTTTGGCAGTTACCGAAGTAGCAGACAATTTACATAACGCCATCAATGGTGCCGTTGATAAAATGAAGAAAACCCTAACCAGCAAGCTGGGTAAACTTCAAAGTAAATAATACAAAACGTTTATTTTAATAATGAAAGGGTTGTTTAAAACAACCCTTTTTTGCTAGGGTAAGCAAAGTCGAAATCTTTTCTTTTTTAGATATATTTCTTCAATATTCAAAAACTACCAGGCTTTATCTCCTAAAAGTGGAACAAAACGAAAAGTATCTAATACAATCTTATCGAATTCATTTTCCGAAACACGTAACACGGTAGTCATTTTCTGAGACTTCTCGTCTCCCACAGGAATCACTATAATTCCCCCTATTTTTAGTTGTCTCAACAATATCTCAGGAACAAACGGAGCTCCTGCCGTTACTATAATTTTATCGTAAGGGGCATGTTCAGGAATCCCCCTGGAACCATCACCTAAATAAAATTCAGCATGATATCCTAAATACGGCAGCATTTTAGAAGTGCGCTCGTATAATTTCTCTTGCCTTTCAATGGTTACCACCTTTGCCCCTAATTCTAACAGTACACAAGTTTGGTAGCCACATCCGGTACCAATTTCGAGTATCTTATCGCCTTTATTAATATGGAGTAACTCACTTTGGTAAGCTACCGTATACGGATTGGAAATAGTTTGTCCTTCTCCTATCGGAAAAGCTTTATCCTGATAAGCCTGATTCCAAAAGGTTTCATCAAAAAAATAATGCCTTTTTACATTTCCAATTGCTTTTAAAACATTACTATCCGAGATTCCCTTAGCTTTAAGTTCCTCTACAAGCTGCTTTCTTGCTCCCCTTTCCCTGTAATTATCAATAAATTTATAAGCCATTACAATTATAGATTCTCCAAAATCAGACACCGAATTTAAGGCTATTTTATGGCTTTTCTGCTATGTTGGTTTTCAACAATAGCTAAGCATCAGTATATCAAAAGCAAAAATATTTTTTTGAGATTATTTCCCCTAAGTAAAAAAGCATCCTCATCGTTCTAAAACGTCAAATCATCAAAAAACCTCTTCTTTTCCTAAAAAAGCGGTAACAAAACAGATATTCTATTTATTTAAAAAAGACAGATGTTGCTTTTATCCTAATAATTAAAAAAGCAAAAAATCAGAATTTATTTATAAAAAACATATTGAGCATATTATTTGTTTATATTCGCACAACATTTTAAAATGAAGAAAACGCGCTTATTACTTATTCTGTTAATCGTTTCAAATATTTCGTTCGCTCAATCACAGGATGAACATCCATATTCTATTGGAATAAATATGATGAGCTACAAAGAGGTTCCGAAATTGCAAAATGAATACAGAGGAGGAGAAATGAAGTACCTCCCTGCCTATTTAAGTGGCGTAATGATTAAATTTAACGATAATCAAATAAGCTACAGACTATCTGGTTCTGCCTTTTCAAAATCAGATTACTCATTCATAAACAATTGCAAAAATTGTGAAATCGTAAACGGAAATTTCAAAGACTATCAGTTAGGATTGGGTTTTGAAAAAAACATATTATATGGTGTAATTCAACCTTTTTACGGTTCTGACATTTCATACAAAAGAATAACTTTTGAAGGAACTGCTTTCGACATTAAATCCAACTCATTCTTATACGATTCTTACGTTGAAAAAAGTGGAGCTATGCTATCTCCTTTTATAGGCGTAAAAGCTAATATTTTCAGAGCAAGATTTACAATAAGCGCCGAAGCTGGTCTTGACCTCATGTACACCTATGAAAAAGAAACCAAAACAGACCTTGCCGACAATCAGCTCAGTTTAAATACTTTTAACAGATGGGGTGTATTCGGAAAACCTTTGGGCCTTTTATCTCTGCAGATTAATTTAGGAAATCAATAAGGGTCAACGTTAACCATTAAAAAGGCTCCCTTATTGGTCTTTTTACCTTCAAATTCAAGCATTTTTTGCTTAACAAACTCTTTTACTTTATAAATAGACTGACTTTCCAAATCTATTTTTATGGTTATAGTCTGGATATAATAGTTTCTTATACGACCAACCAACGGAACCTGTGGCCCTATAATAGCCTTTCCCAAGGTATGTTTTAATTCGGCTGCAAATTGTTCTGCAATCGCCTGATTAGTCTGGAAATCTTTGTGTTTAACATCTATTTGTATAATCCTAAAAAATGGAGGATAGCTAAACTGCTTACGTTCCCTTAACTCGTCCAAATACATTCCTTCGTAATCATTCTTCACAACTTGTTGTATAATACGGTTCTTTACATCGTAAGTTTGTATTAAAACTTTCCCTTGCTTATCTCTCCGACCTGCCCTTCCCGCTACCTGAGACAGCATCTGAAAACTTCTTTCGTAAGCTCTAAAGTCCGGAAACTGCAACATATTATCTGCATTGATAATGCCTATCAAAGTCACATTTTCAAAATCCAGCCCCTTAGCTACCATTTGCGTTCCCACAAGCACATCCAGTTTCCCTTCCTCAAAATCAGTAATGATATTCAAATGGGCATTCTTATTCCGGGTGGTATCGTAATCTAAACGGCCAATTCTTAAGTCTGGTAATATGGCTTTTAAATCATCCTCTACCTTCTCTGTTCCCAAACCTTTATATTCCAGATGTTTTGATCCACAGGCTACACACTCACTAATATTGTCTTCCTGATAACCGCAATAATGACAATGCAATTTATTGGTTGATTTATGGTAAGTGAGACTTACATCACAATTCACACATTTCGGTGTATTGCCACAGGTCTTACAAATAAGTATAGGTACATAACCTCTCCTGTTCTGGAATAAAATAACTTGTTCTTTTGAAGCCACTGTATCTTCTACCTGCTTCAATAGAATATTACTAAAGTTCTCTATAACCGCCTTTCTTTCCCGCTGTTCTGCTATACTAATAACTTCTATATCGGGCATTTTAACCCCGCTATACCTATTCAGCAAAGTAACCAGTCCATATTTCTGAGATTTGGCATTAAAATAGGTTTCCAGAGAAGGAGTTGCTGATCCTAACAAAATCTTGGCTCCAAATATACTTCCCATCACAATAGCAACGTCTCTGGCATGGTATCTTGGCGCAGGATCATATTGTTTATAACTGGCTTCATGTTCCTCGTCAACAATAATTAATCCCAGATCATAAAACGGAAGAAATAAGGCCGACCTTGCTCCTAAAATAATCTGTACTTCATTATTAAGAACTTTCTCCCATATTTCTGCCCGTTCATTATCATTAAACTTACTATGATATACAATAATTTTATTACCGAAATGGTGCTTCAATCTCTCAATAATCTGAGCCGTCAAAGCAATTTCCGGTAACAGATAAAGTACCTGCTTTCCTTGTTCAAGATAATCTTCCATCATACGGATGTAGATCTGCGTTTTTCCGGAAGAAGTTACTCCATAAAGTAAGTTAACCGGCTTTTCTAAGAAATTACGCTTAATTTCCTGATAGGCAAACTCTTGCTCCTGGCTCAGTAAAAAACTTCCGTCAGCATCTTCACCCCCTAATTCAAAACGACTAATAACTTCTTCAGCAACTACAAATACATCTTTTTCTATCAAGCTCTTAATAACACCATCGCTCACTCCGGCAGCTTCAACCAGAGCTTTACGGGTAATTTTAGCACCTTCCTTATGTAGCTTCATGTAAGCTAATAAAGCATCCAGCTGTTTAGGTGTTTTTTCTAAAAAGGTAAATAATTCCCTCAGGTTGTTTTTATCGTCATAAAAACTGTGCAACTGAATAAACCTTGCCTTTTTGGGTTTAAATTTCTGGTTTAATTCTTCTGATATGTACAGTATTTTTTTTGATAGTAAGGACTTTATAATAGGAAAAATAGTTTTTTGTCCTAAAATATTGGTAATCTCGGCTATACTAAGCTCATTCTGTATTTCCAAAGCTTCTACCAATAAGTACTCTTTATCAGTCAGCAGGTTTTTATCATATTCATGCTCCCTGTTCAGAATAATTTTGGTTTCGCTGGCCAATTTCAATGCAGAAGGTAAAGCGGCCGACATCACTTCGCCCGGATGGCATAAATAATAATCGGCTATCCAATTCCAAAGCTTTAATTGCTTATCATTAACAATTGGTTTTTCATCAATAATATCTATCAGGTATTTGGCTTCGTAACCTAATGGTGCTTTATTTCCTACACCAGCAATAATAGCTGTATACACCTTGCTTCGTCCAAACTGGACTACACAACGTTTTCCAATACTTACCTCTGCATTCAGAGAAACAGGCACCCTGTAAGTATATAGCTTAGGAATAGAAAGCGGAAGTAAAACCTCTACAAACAACGTTTCTTTGGAAACCGTTGTATCAAATACCATCATTTATCTCTAATTGCTGCAAAAAGTAAAGCGCCCCAACCTAAAATAAATAGTAGACCTCCTATTGGGGTTATTGGTCCAAGTATACCTGCAAAACTATTGATATTCAGAAAATCTCTTAACGCAAGTAAATACAAAGACCCGCTGAATAAAACGATTCCCAAAGTAAAACAATAGGATGAGAAATTGATAAGATTGTTTTTATATCTTGCAAAAGTACTTAAGAAAAGTAATGCCAATGTGTGATAAAATTGATATTGTACAGCTTTATTCCAGATCTCAGCTCCGTAAGAGGTTAAAACTCCTTTCAAGGCATGGGCTCCAAACGCTCCCAGCACCACTGCTAGTGCGCCGAAGACAGCTGCTGATATAATTATTCGTTTATTCATGGACTTAAATGAACCGCTAATTTAATAAAGATGCAATCTATTTAGGCTACAAAGATTGAAAAATCTATTTTTGTTACTTATTGGCTACAAACTTCAATAATTTTATATCGGCTTAAACAATACACTATGAGAAAATTAACAGCTTATTTTAAATATGAATGCTTCATTTTAGTAAAAAGGCTTTATTATTGCTAATATTCTTACTTCTACCAGCTTTTATTAAAATAAGATCATACTCATACAAACATTAAAAAATTTAAAAAGCCACAAACACAATATAATTAAAATAAATGAAACGTATTATATTTATCATATCCTTTTTATTTGTTATAGTTATTGGTATAACTGTTTTCTATTTTAAAAGTATTGGTTCGGCAGAAAATACTGCTGAAAAAGTTTTTAATACTTTACCCGAAGACGCATCCTTAGTATTCGAGTGTAAAAATGAAGGTTACTTTTTTGATATATTCAAAGACTTTAGTTTATTTTCTGATCTTTTGGGTAAAAAAAGCGCCGATCATTTAAAGGCATTAAAGTCTGTATTTATTGAAGACAATCTGCTTAAAGAGGTGTTTGAAAATAGCGAACTTTATTTTTCATTACATAAAACTGCTACCAACCAGGCCGATTTATTAGTTGCTACCGCATTTAGCTCAAATAAGTCACAAGATTTTGCACACTTACTGGCAACCATGAAATCAAAATATATTGTTAAAGACAGCAGTAATTATCATTACCTGAACTTTAATAACGATTCTCGCTTTTATTTTGCCTTTTCGAATGATCTGATGCTGGGTTCTTTTAACGAAGAACTATTAAAAAACACCTTAAATAATAAACAGCAAAACCACAAACCAGCTTTTACTTTCAAGAAAATAACGGGTAACCAAAGAAACAAAAACTCTATTGCAAACCTCTACATCAATTATGTAAACTTAAACAAGCTGTTAAACAATTTTTCTAATAGAAAAAACCCGGTTGAAACAGCTAATCTAAAAAGTTTTCATGCAATTTCGGCTTTAAACATCAATTACCAGTCCAATGCCTTAATGTTTAGCGGAACTACAGAACTGGACGATAACCAGAAAGAGTATTCCGCTCTATTGCTAAACCAAAAACCGGGCAAAAACACGCTATCTAACATATTACCTTACGATGCGGCTTCCTACCTTTTTTATTTTGTGTCTGATGGAAAATCATTCGACACCAAGCTTAACGAACTTTTAAGTCACAGAAAAGAACTTGCCAAAAAACATCAACAGGTACAAAATATTTCCCAAAAACACTCCATCAATATAGATAAAGAATTACCGGAAGTGATTGGTAGCGAATTTGGCACCGTACAATTAGCTTCCAGAGATAAACTGGGACTGATAAAATCAAAGAAAATAGACCGATTGGCCTTTATTTTCTCAGCCATAAGCAGTGCAACTAACGAACCACGCATCCGCCGATTTGACGATTCTGATTTATTGTATTATTACCTTGGCGATCCTTTCCAAGAATTTAAACGTCCTCTGTATACCATGATAGAAAATCACATTATCGTATCAAACGACATGAGCTCTTTAAAACGGTTTTTAAATAACTACGAAACACAAAATTTCTTAAGCAGAACAGATAAAAACATCTATTTTCAGGAATACCTATCTAATCAGGGGAATATTTTCTTCTTTATACACAACGGAAATTCTAAAGGAAACATACGTTCTTTCCTAAGCGGAACTTCTTATAAAAATATGTTGAGTGATGATTTTGACTGGAAAAACATCTATGGTTTCTCCATACAGTTTAGTGCCGATAAAGATAAATTCTTTACCAATTTATTTATGAGTAAGATCCCCCAACCTACAGAAATTAAGCAGGAAACTTTACCGCTGGATTCTTTATTAAAGTAAGATAAACATGAAGAAAACACATCTGTTCATTATAATGTTAATAGGATTTTCCATAAGCACAAATGCACAGCAGTTTTCTTTAACTCATTCTAAAACGCTTTACGATTCTTTTGAGAACCCAGCAGTTTCTTCCTATACACCAGAGCAAAGCTTTAAATACAATATCAGCATATTGCCCAGTATATTTTTAGATTTTAAAATCAAAGGAGATGCAGAAACAGCACTCAAAAGTGTACTATTCGGTAAAGACATAGACAAATCTTCTTTCAACTCATTAAACAACGAACTGAATCGGTTAAACATCAATTTCAATGGTTACCTGTTTATGTTTAAGATATTAAAAACAGCAGAGTACCAAAGAGAAATGGGGATCTCTTTAAGATTAAAAGACGATGGTAATTACTCCGTCAGCAATATGGCAATAGTACTTCCCTATTCCGGTACCGTCTTCGAACCTGGCAATTATCCCAATCAATTCATCAGTCATTATCAAAACACAAGCTATTGGCAGTTAGGGTTAAGTTATAGAGAAAACTATAATTCGAAATTGGGATTTGGAGCTAAACTCGGACTACTTTCCGGCGCTTCCTTTTCTAAAATGGATATTAACGAATCCCTATTAGAAGCAAGGCCTGCTGACTACACCTTACACCTAAATGGCCATTATGTTAACTCTCATGGCGCAGATACTCTAGGAACCAGTTGGTTTATGCCGGATTTTAAAAACCCTGGGATATCTCTAAGCTTAGGAACATCTTACCGCTTTAACAATAACATCTACCTTACAGGCCATATTAAAGATGCAGGATTTATTTTATGGAGCAAAAAAACACCGTCCTTCACATTTAACGATTCACTAACAGTTAGCAGAACTAAATCTACAGACTCTACCTATAGGCAATTATATACCAATAAAATGAGAGAAATGTTAGAAAGAAACGAATCTTCTTCCAGTGCTTTCACTTCTAAGTTAAACACACAAATTGAGCTTGCAGCCTCCAGACAATTCGGCAACTTTAAACCAGTTGTGATGGTATCTAAAAATGCATTCAATTCAGACGGCTTTATAGCACTTCAGAACAACTATGTTTACAGGTCATTAAATTTGGCATTAAACGCTGCTTATTACCTGAATACAGGATGGAATTTTGGGGGAATGTTCATGATTAAATCTGCGAATGTTGACTTTTATCTGGGAACAGAGAAACTGTTTCCAACATATAATCTTACTAAAGCATATACACAAAAAGATGAAAATATAGGAAAAAGCCCTACTCAGGCTAACATCTTCTTAGGTTTCAGCTTTAAGTTTGGCCGCATCATGCAAACCATGCCATTTGCAGACTTTGTAGACGGCTTAAACGATAAAGAAACAGGCTACGTGTATAAACTCTCCAAAAAAGAAAAAAGAGCCTTAAAAAGACGTAAAAAATAAGATCCTGTCTAAATTTATATGGTAAAATTTCAAATAAGACTCTAAGCTTTTTTCTTCACTCCCGCCACATAATCTTTCAGATAATAAGGCTCAAAATAAGCCACATCCTCAAACTGTTGTTTTTCGAACTTTTGCTGTGCAATCTGAACCATATCTGCTGCCGAATTCACATAAGTATCCAACACCCTTGCATTCAGGTGCAGTCCTAAAACTTCTTCGCATTTAGGTGCTCCGTCTCCAAAGAAATAAACAACATGACTATCTAAAAAATTACTGAAAGAATTCTCGTCCACAATGGTAGCAGCTACCTCAGCTACCATATTTTTTTCGCCATCAAAAACCGCCGAATAAACCTCCATTCTTCTGGCATCTATCATTGGACAAAAAAGCGTGTATTTATTTACAGAAAAACACCTATCAATAAAACCGCTTGCCATCGCTTCTAATGTATTTACACCAATAAGAGGAATATCCAACGCATAACAAAGTCCTTTTGCCGTAGAAACGCCTATTCTTAGCCCTGTATAAGAACCTGGCCCCATACTTACAGCTACTGCCTGCAATTGTTTAATATCTTTGCCCGCTTCTTTCAATATTTGCGATATAAACAAAGTCAGTTCAGCAGCGTGAATATTTTTTTCTGTTTTATCTATTTTAGATATTAATGAACCATTCTCTGAAAGCGCAACAGAACAGGTAGTTGTTGATGTTTCTATATGCAAAATAAGTGACATGCTGCGAAAATAATGTTTAATATTGAATTTATAACAACCAATAAATAATGATAAACAACTTATTTTTCCGCATTTCTGCATAGCTGCAAAACCACAAGCCTAACCCCTACCCTCCATAAACCAAACAAGAAGAAACAAATTGTTAAGGAACCGGATCATGCCCATGTCCACCCCATGGATGACACCTACTTATCCTCTTTATCGTAAGCCATCCTCCTTTAAAAGGTCCATGCTTTTTGATAGCCTCTACCCCATATTGCGAACAAGTTGGAGTATATCTGCAGGAAGCCCCTAATATAGGCGATAAAAAATATTGATAAATCTTGATAAGCAGCAAGAAAAAAAAGGAAAATATATTTTTAATCAACCTAAGCATCTTTCAGTTGTTTAACCAGCATTTTTAGCATCTTTACCATTTTCTCTTCTAAAAAATGGTAATCTAAAATTTCTTTACCAACATAGTTGATAGAAAAAACAATCTTCTGATTATCCTCTACTAAGGCTTTATATAATAAATCTCCTTTATTTTTACGATAAGCCTCCCGTATGCGCCTTTTAATAAGGTTACGGTCTACACTATGCTTAAAGCGTTTTTTTGGGACACTAATAACTACTTGAGCTGGATATTTTTGGGTTAAATCCTCACTCTCTTTCCAAACAACACGAAAAGGATATAATAAAAAAGAAGAACTACTTGCAAAAAGAGAGTTTAACAACCTCTTGCTGCATAACCGTTCTTCTTTTTTAAAAGTATTGTCTTTTATTGCCATATCCGATCAATTAAAAAGTTATCGGATCCATCATCCTGAAGATAACGGAGCAATAAATTTATGCTTTGTGACGACGCTCGTCAGATACAGTTAATTTTTTTCTGCCTTTAGCTCTTCTAGACGCTAATACTCTTCTACCGTTTGCAGTAGCCATTCTTTCTCTGAAACCGTGTTTATTTCTTCTTTTTCTTTGAGAAGGCTGAAATGTTCTTTTCATGATTATATGTAATAATAATAAGTTCGCTCTAAAATTTAAGAGCGCAAATATAACCTTGTTTTTTTTAAATTCAAAGGCTACATAAAAAAAATACAGAAAAGTTCTCAACAAAAACCTATAATGAGAACTTTTCTGTAAAGTATTAGATTATTTATTCTTCAGAAGATCTCTGATTTCAGTCAATAAAACTTCTTCTTTAGTAGGTGCAGGTGCTACCTCAGGCGCTGGTTCCTCTTTACGCTTCATAGAGTTTAATCCTTTAATAACGCAAAAAATACAGAACGCAACAATTATAAACTGGATGACAACATTAATAAAATTTCCCAAATTAATAGAAACTTCCGGTGTGTTAGCAACTTGATCTGCAGCTTTCAGCACATATTTTATATCCGAAAAATCCACACCACCTGTTATGTAACCAATTGGAGGCATAATAACATCGTCTACCAATGAAGTAACGATTTTACCAAAAGCCCCACCGATTACAACACCGACAGCTAAATCTATAACGCTTCCGCGCATAGCGAACTCTTTAAACTCTTTTACAAATCCCATGTTTTTCTATAATTTTATTGTTATAATTTTTGATATAGAACCTAAAATAGCACATTTTGGTTTCAAAAATATAAAAATAATAAAAAATTATGCCTTATTGTTATATTAAGGGACATGTAGACCTTTCGCTACAGGATGGAATGATAGTAACAATCACATAAATATATTCCGAATACTTAATAATAAAAACAGCTCCAAAGCTCCCTCCAAAAGAAAGATTCAAGGCAAAGCCACAACACCTAAAACACACTCATCAATCTACCTAAAAAATACACTAAGCCCCCTTACTTATAGTCTGACTATAGCTTAGTTATAGCTATGTTATAGCCATGCACCAAAAAGTCTTATCTAAAAACTGCGTTTCCAGCGTTTAAATAGGGTATCAAATAAAGCTATTTCACCAAAGAAGTACACTAAGCTCAAATATAACAGAAACCTGAATCACCATTAATAACTCATACTTTTTATAAAAAACCGGCAAAGGCAGTAGAACTATTTTTTTCCTATAAAGGAAATTTATGGTATCCAAAACACAAAATCTCCCCGCAAAACAAACAGATGATTGATAAATTAAAGATTTACCAACATCCTTACTCCTCTCCCCTGCATCAAAAATCATTTAAATTCGTAGATTTAAACATGTTTACCCTTTATTTTGAAAAAAACAAAAGATGTTTTTATGAATAAATTGGTATAAAAACATTTAATCCTATAAATTGTAGCTTCTCAAAATGAGTGATAAGCTAAATTAAAACAAGCTCTAAGTATAATTAGACTATAGAAATCTACTCGTCTTTGCGTAACTTTGTGCTACATTAACTTTTATTTATGCTAAAACAGAATCTCCAACAGAAGCTCTTACAAAAATTATCTCCACAGCAGATACAATTTATCAAGTTGTTGCAGGTTCCAACTGTAGCTTTAGATACGAGGATAAAGGAGGAACTGGAAGAAAATCCTGCTCTTGAAGATATCAGTTTAACAGATATGAACGAAGTGGTAGAAGATTATCCGGACAAAGATCCTGATGATGACTTTACCCCTGATGAAAATGGAGATGATTTTGACGATTTTAATGTAGAAGATTATTTACAGGATGATAACCTGAATGATTTCTCTAACAGATACGATAATGACGATGAAGACGATAAAAAAGAACTTCCTATCGCTGTTTCCAATACTTTTTTCGAAAATCTGCAGGCACAATTAGATTTAGTACCATTAGCAGATAAGGAGTACATGATTGCCCAGCAGATTATTGGCAGTTTGGACGATGATGGTTATTTAAGACGCTCGATACCTTCTCTGGTGGACGATCTGGCTTTCTCGCAAAACGTAATAGCTGAAGACGAAGAGGCAGAAGAAATGCTAAAAGTTATCCAGGCATTTGATCCTCCGGGAATAGGTGCCCGTGATCTCCAAGAGTGCTTACTAATTCAATTAAGAAAAAAAGACGCTACCAATCCAACCGTAAAGAACGCAATAAACATCATCGAAAATTATTTGGATGAGTTTACCAAAAAACATTACGATAAACTGGAAAGATCTATTGGTCTGTCTCCTGAAGAATTAAAAGATGCCATTAACGAAATCTTGAAATTAAATCCTAAACCAGGAGATTCCGGAGCATCCAATACAAAACAGCTACAAATTATCCCGGATTTTCATATCTCTAAAAACGATAATATCCTTACCTTAACCTTAAATTCAAAAAACGCCCCTGAATTAAGAGTCAGTAAGTCTTATCAGGAAATGTTAGAGCATTACGAAAAATCTGCAGAAAAAGATAAAAAACTAAAAGAAGCAGTACATTTTGTTAAGCAAAAACTGGATTCTGCAAAATGGTTTATAGATGCGATTAAGCAAAGACAACAGACTTTGTTAAAAACCATGAACGCCATTATGCACTATCAATACGATTACTTTTTGGCTGATGGTGACGAAAGATACCTCAAGCCTATGATCTTAAAAGATATTGCAGACAAAATAGGAATGGATATATCTACCGTATCCAGAGTTGCCAACTCGAAATACGTACAAACTGAATTTGGCACCTACTTATTAAAATCATTCTTCTCCGAAGCTATTCAGACAGAAACCGGAGAAGAGGTATCTAATAAAGAAGTTAAAAGAATCCTGGAAGAATGTATTGGCCAGGAAAACAAGAAAAAGCCTTTAGCTGATGAAAAGTTAACGGAAATACTAAAAGATAAAGGCTATAACATAGCCAGACGTACTGTAGCTAAATACCGCGAGCAATTGGGTATTCCTGTTGCCAGACTAAGAAAAGAGCTATAAATAAAACTTTGATGGCCTTGAGAGAGTAAAAGCCATTTCAGAAAAAAAGCCGTTTTGAAACTAATTTCAAAACGGCTTTTTTTATATTCCGGAAATAAACTAACTATTAGCATTGCCTTCTTCCTCTCTACGTTTACTACGCAATTCCCTAAACATTTTTATCTTAACCGCAGCAAATGCCAATATTCCGTATACAACCAATAGAATTACCAAATGTCTCAGATATTCAGTAACCTGATATAATTCTGCATTCTGAAACAACATGAGCTTATGTGCGTTTAGAAATGGCGTCAGCGGAATAATATTAGCTAAAAACCTCACCCCTGCCGGCATCGCTTCTAAAGGCCAGGAATATCCTCCTATAATAAAAGCTGGTGTAGCCATCAACATCAGCACCTGAGTAGCTTTTAAAGAACTGGGTAATAAAGCACTTACTGTAACTCCTAAAAAAGATATAGAGCCCACAAACAAAGCTGTAGTAACCACATATTTCCCTAAGGGTGATGGAACAGGAGCTTTAAAAATAAAGTGGAACATGTAAAACATTCCCAATGTAAAAACAGTCAGAATCCAGAATGGCAATACTTTTACCATAATTGCAGTAAATGCAGATCTGGTTCTATTTAACAGTTCCGAATTAAAGGTTTTATTTTCGTATTCTCTGGAAAAACTCACAGCCAGTCCCAACAACAATACCTGTTGTAAAATAACTGCTAACACCCCGGGCCACATATAGCTTAGATAGTTACCAGACTCATTAAACAACCGGATATAGTTGACCTTAAAAGGTTCATATTGCGATGCCGCCTGAATATTGTTCTTTCCTGTTTTCTTTAACGATTGTATATCTATACCTGCATTAAACGTACCCAAAGTGGTTTGTACTCCTTGCGAGGCCATATTTGCTGTGAGCAGATTTGTAGTATTAATATAAGTATTAATCTCCGGATAGCGTTTTTGTAAAACCGAAGCTTCAAACCTTTCTGGAATAACCACCACTATTACAGCCTTGTACTTCAACAAATCATCATTTGTACCAATATTATCGTATTTAACCTCAACAACCTTAAGTTTTTCATTGTCGTTAAGCATATCAATAAGCTGGTTACTTAAAGGCGTATTATCCTGATCCACCACAATTACCGGTAAATCCTGAAGTTTTCCTTCGCTATATACAAAACCAAATATTACGGCGTATAAAACGGGTGCCAGTATAAATACAGACAATAACGTTGTATCTTTAAAGAAAAGCTTAAATTCTCTTTTTAGTAGAATAAGAAAGTTCTTCATCATTTTTATTCTAAAATAACTGTAGCATTAGCCAACAATTTATCCATATCCTTTTGCGTATCAGGCACAACCTTTATCTCGTAAATAGCTTCTTCTATCTGATAATTAGGATAAGCAGCGGTGATATCGGCGTACCGCGCCAATTGCTTTATAGTTTGTATACTCGCTTCTATTGTCTGTTTACTATAGGGAACATATACTTTTAATTTTTGCCCTTTTTGATAGGTACCTATTTTGCTTTCCGGTATAGTAAACCTAAAATAAGTAGACTCTGGCTGATATCCGTTAAACAAAGGAAATCCGGCTGTTGCCAGTTCGCCAACACTTAATGATATTGTTTCAATTTCCATATCATTGGTAGCTATTATATATTTCTCTGACAAAGCCACTTCTACCTCTTGCAATACCCCCAAAGCCTGATCTGCCTGTCCTTGTGCTGCAGTTCTGGTTTCAACCCTAACACCTTTGGTAGCTTCGTTTAGCTCTGCATTAACAGCATCCAGCTGAGCCTTGGCACCTTGATGTTTTGCTGTAATTTCATCAAATGCCTGGGGCGTCATCATGCTGTCTGCAAACATAGCCTGCGCTCTGTCAAAAGATTTCTTTGCAAAATTATATTGTTCCTGTATACCGGATTGCTTGGCTCTTAATTGCTTCAGTTGATTATCTGTAGCTCCACGGTTTGCCATATCTCTTTGCGCACCACTGGCTTTTACAGCGCCTTTAACCTGCGATAATTTAGCATCTACTTCCGGTACGTCTAATCTTGCCAGGGTATCCCCTTTTTTTACAAAATCACCTTCTTTAACATAAATTTCCAATATTCTTCCGGTTACTTTTGGAGCAAAAGCAATGGTCGATTTTTTCACCTTGCCCTCTACTACCTGGTGTGGCGAGTTTGGCGTACATGATGTTATAAAGGCGCCTAACACAAAAAATGTTAATACTTTTTTAAGCGTATGCATATAATGATGTTTTTGTAATAATGTTATTGAATAGATTGTACGGTTAAATCTCCCGTTGATTTTAATAATTCTATGGAGCTTCTTCGCTGATTAAATACTGCCTGATAGTAATCCAAAGAAGAAGATTGATAATCTGTTTGTGCACCAATAAGATCGCTGGCTTTCACCAATCCCATTTTAAACTCCTTCTCGGCAACATCAAATGCACCTTTAGCCACCTGCATCTGTTTTTGTTTCACCTTAATCTCTGCATTAGAGTTTTCGTAATCTGTGGTATTCTTAATCAGGTTTAAAGCCAGTAATTCCTCTGCTTCTGTTTTTTCATTAACGGCTTTCTGTACTTCTATTTTAGCTTGTTGTACATCTCTTTTTCCTTTTAAACCATCAAAAATATCCCACTTAAAACCAACACCTAAAACAAGGCTTGGGGCTATTTCAATTTTATCAGCTCTAAACTCTGGCTTGCCTATTAAAGGCAATTCATTTTTACCTGTTATCTTAGTATCAAAAAGATTCAGATAACCTAAAGAAGCTGCCGCCTGAACTTTTGGAACCCACCACGTTTGAGATGCTTTCACCTTATGTTTATAAGCCTCAATACCTGAATTCAATGCTTTTAGCTCCGCCCGGTTATCTATGGTATTATTATTCTTTACCTGACTAAATGGCTTAAGATCATTGTTAATCATACTGAGTCTTTCCATAGGAATATGAGTTAACTTATGCAATTGGTGTAACAGCAAATTTCTTTTTCCATCATACTCCTGCATTTTGGATTCTAACTGTGCTTTGGCTACTTCTATTTTCTGAAAATCATATTTAGTAATCAAACCATAATTTAAGGCTTTTGTTGCTGTCTTTAGATTAATATCCAATCTTTTTTGACTTTCATCTAAAACCAGTTTTACCTGACTCAACAAAGCGATTTGATCGTATGCTTTACTGATTTCTCCAATAATATCCTGTTCGTTTTTTTCTAAAAGGACCTCCTGTGCTTTGTTCTTCTCATCTATAGCTTTCTTCAACGCAGGTACTTTACCTCCCGAAAATAGCACAGACGACACATTCAAATCTGCTTTAAACAGGTTACTTCTTGAATCTAGACCTGTATTAATTTCAGGAATAGGAATATGCAAAACAGGTGTAGCTGTTGCTGGCAAGGTAAGGTTACTTGAGCTGGATAAATATGCATATTTACCTCCTATATCTGCATTGGGTAAATAAACTTCGCCCAATCTCTTTCTATCTATTTTCCCAATTTCTATATCCAGCTTTTTATTAGCAAGCCCGTAATCATAAACCAGAGCACTATCTACTAACTCCTGAAAAGTAGGGGCTTGTTGTGCCAACAAAGATTTTGAAGAACAGGTTAATACTAACAATAAAAATTTACTTAAAGTTTTCATCCAAATGAATTTATGCCCACAAAAGTCTTAAAAAATATGCTACTATCTTTTGATAAAAATCAAAATAAAAAATTTAACACCTGTTTTTTAATTAAAAGAATAACATAAAATCACTTATACTGTTTTTATGTTTTTTGTGTTGCGTTTTCAATGGTAAGAATCTATTAGGTAATTTCAGAAATTTACCACCACCTATTTTTTTGCCCTTATTCTGCTTAGAGTTTCTTGTGTTATTCCTAAATAAGAAGCTATATATCCTAAAGATGCCCTTTGTAAAATTTCGGGATCTTGCGTTATCAAGGTATCATATCTCTGTTGAGCTGTTTGAAACTGAAGCGCTATCACTCTGGACGAAACGATCAGCAAAAAATATTGAAGAACGTGACTTTTCATGCGTTCCAAAATAGGGTATCTGTTTAATAAGTCTTCAAGATCCGAAAACTGGATATAATAAAGGTTAACTTCTTCTAACGTTTCTATAGAATAACGCGATGGCTTTTGGTCAAAGAAGCTTTCGGCAATAGTCATAAAGTCGCCTTCTTTATAAAAGTTGTAAGTAAGATCTTTACCATTTTCATTGATATAATAGGTTCTGCATAGTCCTTCTTCAATAAAAAACATACATGTTGCCACGTTTCCATATTCGTGGATGCAATGGTTTTTTGGAAAACTCTTCTTCTTAAAGCTCTCTTTAATGCTGTTTTCCAGCTCTTCGTTTATATTTAATATTTCTCTAATTGCAGCTATAAACTTCATCAATAAAATTAATCAAGTATCAAACATAATAAAAAGGGCACATAATACTGTTTTAACCACTAAAAAAGCTTTGATATAGAAAATTTTATCAATAAAGTAGCTTTACTATCCCGGCAATATTATATTTGCGTTATTATGGCAAAAAATAACGACGAAATTTTTAAGAATGTAATTTCACACGCCAAAGAATATGGCTTTGTATTTCAATCTAGCGAGATATATGACGGTCTGAGTGCTGTTTATGATTATGGACAGTTAGGAGCCGAATTAAAGAATAACATTAAACAATATTGGTGGAAATCTATGGTGCAGCTAAACGAGAATATCGTTGGAATAGACTCTGCTATATTTATGCACCCTAAAATATGGAAAGCCAGTGGTCACGTAGATGGTTTTAACGACCCTATGATTGACAATAAGGACTCCAAAAAACGCTACAGAGCAGACCAATTACTAGAAGACAAAATAGCCCGTTACGAAAAGGACGGAAAAACAGATAAGGCTAATGATCTTCAAAAAGAAATGGATCTGGCATTAAATGACGATAATTTACCTCGTTTAAAAGAACTGATTATTGACCACGAAATTGTGTGTCCCGTATCTGGAACAAGAAACTGGACAGACGTTCGTCAATTTAATCTGATGTTCTCTACCCAAATGGGCGCAATGGCCGAAGGTTCTGACGAGGTTTATTTACGTCCGGAAACTGCACAGGGTATTTTTGTCAACTTCCTGAACGTTCAAAAATCAGGAAGGATGAAAATTCCTTTTGGTATTGCTCAAATTGGTAAAGCGTTCAGAAACGAAGTTATCGCCCGTCAATTTATCATGCGTATGCGTGAATTTGAACAAATGGAGCTTCAATTTTTTGTAAAACCAGGCACAGAAATGGAATGGTACAACAAATGGAAAGAAAGCCGTTTAAAATGGCATTTGGCTTTGGGTACAAACCCGGCAAAATACCGTTTTCACGACCATACTAAATTAGCACACTATGCTAATGCCGCAGTGGATATAGAATACGAATTCCCTTTTGGTTTTAAAGAAGTCGAAGGTATTCACTCCAGAACAGATTTCGACCTTAAACAACATCAGGAATTTTCCGGAAAGAAAATGCAGTTTTTTGATCCTGAAATTAACCAAAGCTATGTTCCTTACGTAGTAGAAACTTCTATAGGGGTTGACAGGTTCTTCTTATTAACTTTAATAAATGCTTACGAAGAGCAGGATTTAAGTACCGAAGATAAAAAGGATTCCAGAACGGTTTTACGTTTACACCCTGTTTTAGCTCCTTACAAAGCGGCAATATTGCCTTTAACCAAAAAAGATGGATTGCCTGAGAAAGCGCGTGAGATAATGAATAGCCTGAAGCTGGACTTCAACATAACTTATGATGAAAAAGATTCTATCGGTAAACGCTACAGAAGACAGGATGCTATTGGAACACCTTTCTGTATTACGGTAGATCATCAATCTTTAGAAGACAATACAGTTACCATCAGACATAGAGACAGTATGGAGCAGGAACGTGTAGCCATTGCTGACTTAGATAGAATTATAGCTAATTTAGTGAGCTGGAAAAATGTACTGACAAAATAAATAGCTAAACTTCAAAACGATACCGGGAAGCTGTCCGAAAGACAAGAAATCTTATCGGGGCGTATTAAAAATACCTTGTCATCCCTACCACAACGGAGGGATCTCTTTCAAAAGTACTTAGTGAAGGGATTTCTCTTCGCTATACTCATCGAAATGACAACGTTTTTATTTTTGATATAGCGCCAAGGATAACAATAGTTTTTCAGACAGCTTCTTGTATTTATATTCCTTTTACCTCAGAAGTACCTTTGCAAAAGCCCCCACTTGCTTTAATTGAAATTCCAATTCCTTAGTCCAGGGTAAACCAAAACAAAGTCTTATACAATTTTGATATTGATTTTGCAGGCTAAACATCCTACCTGGTGCAATAACAATCTGTCGTTTCAACGCATAATTATATAATTTTATAGTATCCATCTCTTTCGCAAATTCCACCCATAAAACCAACCCACCCTGCGGTCGGCTTATTTTAGTGTCTGCTGGAAAATATTCGGCTATAATACGGGCATAATGTCTATAGTTTTCTTGTAAAGTATGCCGAAGAAGACGAAGATGCTTTTCATACTTCCCTGTCATCAGAAAATTCCCTACAGCTTCATGAACTACAGATGTACATGATATAAAATGCAAAAGTTTTTGTTTTAATACCTGCTCCCTATATTTTCCCGGAGCAACCCACCCTACTCTATAACCCGGAGCTAAAGTTTTAGATACAGAACTACACCACAAAACATTCCCTTCTGTATCATAAGATTTACAGCACTTCGGTCGTTCAGCTCCAAAATGTAGATCTCCATAAACATCATCTTCAATAATAGGGATATTGTGTTCAGTCAATAATTTTACCAGCTGTTTTTTATGCTCATTAGGAGTACAATACCCCAATGGCGTATTAAAATTAGGAACCAATAGGCACACTTTTATTTTATGTAGCACCTTTTTTAAGGCCTCTATCTCGATGCCTGTCACCGGATGAGTAGCCACTTCTATCACTTGTAACCCTAATCCCACAACAAGTTGCAATATACCAGGATAGCAAGGGCTCTCTAAAGCAACCGTATCGCCAGGTCGGGTGGTAGCCATTAAACATAAAGACAAAGCACTCATTCCTCCATTGGTAGTTATCAGATCCTCTTCATTCAAATTACCTTCCCATGCCAAAGAACGAACAGCAATCATTCTTCTCAACTTAGCATTGCCTTCTAACGGTTCATATTCGGTTCCTCCTTCCCTTAATGTACGACTGGCTTGTATAATTTCTTTTTTGAGCCTGGCCTGAGGCAATAGGTTTCCCGATGGTATTCCAATAGAGAAAAGAGTTTTTTCTCCATGCCCCATATTAGAGTAAACACTACCGATCAACTCACTGGGTTCTACATTTGTTATATCTGGTAAAGGTCTGCTGGCCTCAGGCAAAGGAAGATCTGCAAATCTTAATGGGCTCACAAAATAACCCGATTGTGGCTTAGACTGCAACAAAGATTGAGATTCCAATTGCAGAAACACCCTTTTAGCGGTATTCATACTTATACCATGTTCTTTACTCAACATTCTTACAGAAGGTAGCCTCTCTCCTGTTTTAAAAACACCCTGCCTGATTTTATCCGCAATATTGTTGGCAATCTCTTGGTATAGAAAATCTTTCTTCATATCACAAATATAACTGTATCCATTTAAAAATAGCAAACTGTAACTGTATCCTCACAAATCAACAACTTAATTTTACACCCAGATTTTAATATTGAAAAAATGGATAATATTCTATCAAAAGAATACAAAACGAGTGGTTGGCTTAACGGTTTTATTGGAGTGGTATTATTCAGTGGTTCTTTACCAGCAACCAGAATAGCAGTTTTAGACCTCAATCCTATTTTTGTAACTGCTGCACGTGGTGGAATTGCAGGGATTCTTGCACTTATAACTTTATTTATTTTTAAAGAAAACCGTCCCAAACCACAACAGTTTATTTCCCTAACCATTGTTGCTTTAGGTGTAGTCATTGGTTTTCCTTTACTTAGCGCATTAGCATTACAATATATTACATCGGCACACTCTATTGTATTCTTAGGTATTTTACCATTAACAACAGCTATTTTTGGTATAATACGAGGTAATGAACATCCCAAGCCCATATTCTGGCTATTTTCTATTATAGGTAGCACCCTCGTTATTGGATATGCCTGCGCTCAGGGGCTTTCTGCTTCTCCTTTAGGCGATATACTGATGCTTGGAGCTATTATCCTATGTGGATTAGGTTATGCCGAGGGAGCTAAACTATCTAAATCTTTAGGTGGTTGGCAGGTTATTTCCTGGGCATTGGTACTTTCTTTACCGGCTACACTGCCGCTTACTTTTTTCTTTCTTCCTCCCTCATTTGAAAACATCGGCATCCAAACCTGGTTGGGGCTTGCCTATGTATCACTTTTCAGCATGTTTATTGCTTTCATATTTTGGTATAAAGGATTGGCACAAGGTGGTATTGCTTCTATTGGACAATTACAGTTATTACAGCCATTTTTCGGATTGGCATTAGCAGCAACCCTGCTTAACGAAAATGTTAGCGCAGGTATGCTGGCCGTTACCATTGGGGTTATATTATGTGTTGCCGGAACCAAAAAATTCGCTCGTTAAAACAGCTTTAATTATTTTCAGGTAAAAAAAGGGTATACTTAAAGATATGGTTTCCTTTAAACTGGAAATTACGGATTTACAGAACAGAAAAAATTAAATCAAAACAAAACCGGGATAGAAATAAAAAACATATCAGAGAACATTTAGCAAGAAATGGCAGTACTACAGATAAAAATCTGGCAGACTACATCAAAATAAAATTATAACACTTAAATAACAACGTAAATAATACATGCTAATGTCCGCTCTTAATCTTTGATTTTATAGATATTATCCTACTTTTGCACACTGTTTAGAAAAAGTGTGAGTAAGCTATTAAGATACGGAATCATCGTCCTGTTATTTTTTATCCAGATCTTGTTTTTATTGACCATGTTCAAAGAAAACACACATTCCTATTTGCTGCTTATCTTTATTTCATCTTTGCTCATCCTTACTTTTTATACTTACCGCAAAGCACAGTTGCATGATATGGTACATGCATACGAATCTTATAAGGTAGCTGTTTGGGTTCCTGTTGGAGCAGTATTTTCCTATTATCTAAACCACACAATGGGCTTAGGTCCTGTATTAGCCGCCTCCGTTGTAGGTGCAATAGCATCTTTTATTCCGAATATGAATACCAACTCTGCTTACCTCAAAAAACTACCCCCAGCTGTTTATTGTGGTGCGTTTATAGGAATGTCAAATACTCAAATTGCAAATGGCTTTACATTTATTTTAACCGCCAGTTTTTTTACAGCTGTATTTTTGGTAATATCCAAAAGCGTATTAAATGGTATTGGTGGAAAATTAGGCACACTGGCATTTTTGGGAGTTGCCCTTACTTATTTTCTAATATTTTTATTAGGCTGATGGAAAGTGCCATTCTAATATTAACAGGCTGTTTAAGTGCTATGCTTACCTTCTTTGTAAATATAAGATTAAACCAGGGACCTGTACGATCTTCTGCGCTGTTAACCTTATTAGTTACCGCTTTATTACACCTTTTTCCAGACCTGCTCTCACCATACCTTACAACAAACATTCCCTACGTTTTTATTGGAGCATCCTTTATTGGTATGGTTTCCGCACAACAAATGTCTACCTATATGGGCATTGCACTATCCGGAATTATTTTCACCCTCATTTATCTTAACACTAGTCTTTTTTTTACCGGATACGGTGGTTCATTAGGCACTTCGGCATGTATCTCTTTATTGGTCATACTCAGCATCCCCTACTTTAAGTCAAAAAGAAAACTCACCGTAGGCTTATTACAGCTTAGAAAGTTCATTATTAAAGGTAAACGCCGTAAAACAAACCAGTAAATAAGTGCAGTATTATTTTTTCACCATTACTCTAAGGGACTAGTCGTTTATCACCAAGAAAACTTTTCAACCTCTTACGTATAATCATCTCCTGAAAACGCAGGGGAATAATATAATCCAGATATAGCAATAAAATATTTGCCCAACCGGGAACTATATGTCTTTTTTTCTCAAACATTCCTTTAACCGCCATTCTGGCCACTTTATCAGGATCAAGAATAGTGAGTCTGGCAAAACCTGTCAACTGTTGGTTTTGCTCCAATAATTCAGGACGGGTATTAATCCCTCCCGGACTCAACAAGCTCACAGAAATATTAGTATGCGCCATTTCCAGCCTTAAACAATTTGTAAAATAGCTAATGAATGATTTTGTAGCTCCATAAACTTGCTTTTTAGGTACTATAAAACGAGCTGCTAAACTACCTACATTCAGGATGTAGCTTTGCAATTCAGATCTGTTTTCCAGAAACATTCTGGTCAAACATACTGTATTGGTAATATTCAAATCTATCTGCATTTTATAAAAATGCAGACTTTTATCACTAAACCAGTCCCAATTCCCTAATCCGGCATTATTAACCAATATATTTGGAACCATATCATGTTCACTTACACGATTAAAAATAAAGTCGACAGCATCCATCTGGGTCAAATCGGCTTCTATACAGAGTACCTTTACGGTAAAATTGCGCTCCAGAAAGTTACCCAAATACAACAAACCAGATTGAGGTAATGCAACCAAAATCAGATCTGTTCCTTGTTTAACCAGCTCCAATGCTATCGCTTTACCCAATCCCTGACTGGCACCTGTTATAATTGCTGTATGTTTTTCCATTGATTGTTGATAATAAAATCTACCGTTGTTTTCATTCCCTCTTTAAAAGGAGTTATTTTATAATCCAGATAATCTATAGCTTTCTGACTGCTGTACTTTTGGTTGTATTTTAATCGTTCCGCAAACTCAGGTAAAATTTGAGGTTCGGTACCAAATATATTTGTCTTTACACTTTGCAATCTACCATACCACTCTACCAGGGATATAGGGATTTCATAAAGCTTGTGCCTAACACCGCTTATATCCGTCAAGGTATCAAAAAACTGTTTAAATGACACATCATCTCCTCCCAGAATAAACTTCTCGCTTTGTTCTATTTTTTTCATAGCAGCAACATGCCCCTCCACCACATCATCAACAAAAACATAATTTGCTATTGACATTCCTTTCCCTGGAACAAATTTCCATTTCCCACGGATATAAGCATCTATCATTCTGCTAACCGTATTGCTTCCCGTAATAGGTCCATCGCCATATACACGCGATGGTCTTAGGGTTACAATTGCTAAATCATCAGAAAATTTATCAGCTTCTAATTCCGCTAAATATTTGGTACGTTCATACTCAATAGGAAACCCCACTATCCTGGGGTCATTCTCTGTCATAGGCGAATGCAATGTAGGCCCCAATACGCCACAACTGGAAGTATAGATTAATTTAGAAACTTGATGATGTATTGCCGCCAGACATACATTCCGTGTTCCCACAACGTTAACATCATAAAAATCTCTTTTATTTTTACTCCACATTTTAGCCAGTGCTGCCGTATGAAAAACCACTTTACAATCTTTCATAGCTGCTTTTAACGATTCCAGATCAAGAATATCTCCTTTTATTATTTCAATATTCGGGTGCAGTATAAGTTGGCTTGAATTACGGCAAAATGCGATAACATGATAACCTTCCTGCGCCAGTCTAAAGCTCAGCTTACGTCCAATAAATCCCGATGCTCCGGTTACTAATATTCTTTCCTGCATAGCTTTACGACATCAATTTCATATGAATTGTATAAAAAGTTTGATGGTGTTCCACCTCCACACATCTTCCCTCTTTAAAAGTATAGATATTGTAATTACCGTCAGGAAGGTTTACCTGATAGCGGCTATTACTCAGTTTTTTTATCTCTAATAAACACTGAAAGTTATCAGCATACACCCATTTTTCATCAATAGGTTCCGATACATACAATAACATCAGGTTATAGGTTATAGCATGATCCAGCTGCGATTTCTCTTCCCTATAACTCACTTCGTATTGGGTGGGGCTGATAAATCTCGTTATTTTGGTATCTTTCTTATTGTTATTTATTTGACGCTCTATTTTAGATAGCTGTAACCTACCATCTTTAAAATAAGACTGATCTTCTGAACGTACTTGAAGATTAAAAACAAAACGAGTTTCTACCTGAGTATGAAATTTAAGAAAGAGTTTTTCTCCATCCCTGTTTTCTGTAAAAACCATCTTGCCTATTGGCTTTCCCTTAAAACTAATTTGGAAGGTATTGGGGCTTGCAAATAAGTTACTTGCTCCTAAACAGCAAATAACAAAAAACATAGCCTTTTTTACTGTTTTTTTCTTTTTAACCAGTCTTCCCGTTCGCGAAATGCAATACTTTCTAAAAAGCCATAGCATAAGTGTTGGTATCATAATCTGTTGTTTTATATATCTAATACAACCCAATCAGATTTTACCCTTAGCCCTTAAGACGTTTTATTTATGGATAAGAAATAATAGAGCATAGAATAGCTAGAAATAACTTACATCAGAAATAACATCTATTATAGTGCTGCGTTAAAATTATTTCAACATATTGTGCATATATGAATATCAGAAAAATAAAACCAGAAGATGCTCCCGTTATTGTTGATTTACTGGAACAACTAGGCTACCCAAACACATCCTCATTTATTGACGATAAAATCAAACTCTTGTTAAGCAATCAAAACGAATATTGTATGGTAGCAGAAGATCAGTTCAACTACGTAATAGCCTTTATTTCTATACATATTATACCTCAAATTGCCCTGCAAGGTGATTTCGCAAGAATAAGCTATTTTGCTGTCGACGAAAAACAAAGAGGTAAAGGTCTTGGAAAAATACTGGAAGAATACTGTACACAAATTGCCAGAGAAAGAAACTGCGATCGTATAGAACTGCACTCGCACAGCAGACGTGAAAAAGCACATAAATTCTATTTTAGACAAGGTTATACCGATTCCCCTAAATATTTAGTTAAAAAGCTTTAAAATATGCTAAATACCCATTTATGAGTATTGACAGAGCAAGCGGACTTAATTAGTTTGGATGTGATTTTAAAAGCTATAACTCAATGAACCCATACACGCTTCGCAATGAAGATTTTATTGATCGTGTTGATGTAATTTGCCCCAAATGTCAGTCCAGAGCATTAGTTACAGGAGGAAAACCTCACGGCTCCGTAGCAGAACAGGAAACCCATGTTAAATTTACTTGCGTAACCTGTGGATATGCTTTATTCTATAAAAACACACCCTCTTTTGCTATTTACAAAAACAGCAGCCATACAGAAAAAAAATTACGTCCAATTTTTCTTAATAGCCCCTGCGACCCTTTCTTTGCATTCAATTTATGGTATAAAACAGACACAACATTTGGTGTAATTTGGGCATACAATCTTAAACATCTGCTGATAATAGAAGATTACATTGCTGACAAATTACGTGAGCGCCATAATGTTGATATGCAAAACAATAGTATTGCCAGTAGATTACCTCAATGGATAAAAAGTGCAAAAAACAGATCCTACCTTTTAAAAATTATTCACAAGCTAAAACAACATGCATAATCCTCTTATTTTGAAATAGTTTAAGAGCCTCTTTAAATTTATATCGTATTTTTAATGCCAATACTCTAAAACAATAAATAACATGAAGGCAGAATATACCGATGTAAACAGTTATATCTCATCCTTTGATCAGGATACACAGCAGATTTTAACAAAAATCAGGAATATCATTAAAACTTCTGCCCCTCAGGCAGAAGAATCTATATCTTACGGTATGCCCGCCTATAAAACATTTAAAAAGCCGTTGATTTATTTTGCAGCATTTAAATCTCATATCGGTTTTTATGCCACACCATCCGGACACGGTCACTTTGCTAAACAATTATCCTCGTATAAACAAGGGAAAGGTTCTGTACAATTCCCCGTCAATCAGCCCATCCCCTATCAATTGATAGAGGAAATCGTTTTATTCAGAGTTCAGGAGAACAAAACCAAATACGCAAAATAACACCCTGCTTTTACCAACATGATTGCTATACAACAATTGGATATTAAAAAACTAAAGCAGGACGATCCTCTACCTTTTCACCTCCTGCTTCTTGCCGACGAAACAAAGGAAGCTATCGAAAAATACATTTACAGTTCTTTGGTTTTTACAGCCTCCATTGCTCAGAATCCAGATTGCCCCATTGCAGTTTGGGTACTGTACAAAAAATCACCAAAAATCGTCGAGCTTAAAAACATAGCTATTCTACCCCAATATCAAAATAAAGGACTAGGTACGGTCATCCTTCATAAGATCAAAGCTGACATGAAACAACTAAATTATCAGGAATTGTGGGTAGGAACCGGTGACCATAGCATACAACAGCTTAATTTCTATCGTAAAAACGGATTTAAAGATAGAGGAACTATCCAAAATTTCTTTACCGATAATTATCCTTATCCTATTATTGAAAATGGAAAAGCTTTAAAAGACATGATCCTCCTCAGTCAGCAGCTCTGACAGCAATTATTAGAAGAGCACAAAAACTTTTGAACTAACAAAATTGTTTCTTAAATTGATTAACGATGATAGGATATCCCTATTATGTAGAACGATATAAAAAACACCATGTCTAATATTGGATTAATTATAGAAGAAAGAGCCGCAGATATAGGTAATTTCATGGTTGGCAGACTATTGCCCTTCAGACAAAAACGTTCAGTGGGTCCTTTTGTATTTATAGATCACATGGGGCCGGCATTCTTAAAAGACTATCAAAATCTGGATGTACCGCCACATCCCCATATTGGCTTATCTACCCTAACCTATCTTTTTGAAGGAGCTATTATGCATCGGGATAGTTTAGGTAATGCGCTGGAAATACAGCCTGGCGCAGTAAACTGGATGACTGCAGGGAAAGGCGTCACTCACTCTGAAAGAACCCCCGACTATTTAAGATCTACAGATAAAAAACTTCACGGTTTGCAAATCTGGGTAGCTTTACCAAAAGAACTGGAACAAATAGAACCTATTTTTCAACATATAGAAGCAGATGATATTCCTGCCTGGGAAGAGAACGGAGTACATTTCAAACTGATTGCCGGAGAAGCATTAGGAAAAAAATCACCTGTAGCAGTATATTCCGACCTTTATTTTTTAGAAATCAAAACCGGCAATCAGGCACAAATAAATATTGGTGAGCACCTTTTTGGAGAAAGCGCTTTATATATACTCGAAGGTTCTATTGAAGATGCAGGCACCAATTTTGGTCCAAAACAGATACTTATTGCCAAAGACGCTAAACTATGTTCTTTTAAAATGGCAGCAAATTCTACCATTTACATTTTTGGAGGAAACCCTTTTCCCGAGGAGCACTATATATTCTGGAACTTTGTAAGCTCCGATAAAGAACGATTACAACAAGCCAAAGAATTATGGAAAGCCAAAGGTTTCCCAAAAGTTATTGGAGATGATGGCTATGTACCTCTCCCCGATTTTTATCAGTAAAATTACGAGGTATAGGATGATAAAATTTTAGATAAATATCATCAATGAATCTTATTACAATTTATCTAAAACCATTCGGGATATTCCTTCGAAATATCCCGAATTTTTTAAAAAGAATCTGATCAACCGTAGGGAGTGTAAAACAAACTGTGTCACTGGATCAATTACCGCCCCGCAGGGCGGTAATTGATCCATTTTGTTTACTGCAAATCTAACATCATTCTTCCCGGAAACCA
>NZ_JBHUDG010000048.1:0-130074 GCF_042678145.1 Pseudopedobacter beijingensis
AATGGGTTATTAACCCTAATTTCTATTTGAGTTCTTGATGAAAGGAAGGCAAAAGTCTGAATCAATATATGAGTTATTAACTCGGAGCGCTTGTCTTAGTGTACTCTTGCTTCCTTTCTCATTCTAAATTTAACAATAACAAATCTAAAGGAGCGGAGTCGAAATATGACTTGAATGGCGCTATACAGGCTTCGACTGAGTTTATCCTGAGCCCGACGAAGGGCTCAGCCTGACAAAAAAACACTAATTTGAGACAGCCCCTTCATAAACATTCGGAATATAAACCTATTCCACCAAACAGGTCAGGAAAACCTAAATAGCCACTAATCTATAGCTATATCTTCCTTCATTGTTTTTCTGTTAAACCTTCTGATGATTAAACGCGTACCTCTATCCTGACTAAAATAGTTTACAATCCAGTTCATCATGGTTACCAGTTTGTTTCTGAAACCTACCAAAAACAGTAGGTGTATAAACATCCAGGTTATCCACGCAAAAAATCCTTGAAACTTCCAGAATTTTAAATCTACTACCGCCTTATTTCTGCCTATTGTAGCCATAGATCCTTTATCAAAATAGTCAAAAGGCTTAGGTGTTTCTTTATTAATTATCCTGATGAGGTTGGCGGCAAGTTGCTGGCCTTGCTGTATGGCCACCTGAGCTACTCCCGGATGCCCGTGAGGAAACTTCTCTGTTTCCATGTACGAAATATCCCCAATAGCAAAAATATTGTTGTAGCCCTCTATAAGGTTGTAATCTGTGGTTTTTATCCTTCCGCCTCTTACTATCTGCGCATGTTCAAGACCGGGAATAATGGCACCTTTTACCCCGGCACTCCAGATAACGCTTTTGGTAGGTATAACATCGCCGTTTTTAAAGCTGATCTGTTCACCGTTGTACTGATCTACCATGGTATTGGTTAGTACAGTAACTCCCATCTCTTCTAAGAATTGCTGGGCTTTATAAGAGGCTTGCTCAGAGAAAGGGGGAAGTACCCGGTTAGCACCTTCTACAAGGAAAATCTTCATTTTACTGAAATCTATTTCGTCGTAGTCAGAAGGTAAAACGTGGTTGCGTAATTCTGCCAATGCCCCGGCGGTTTCAACACCGGTAGGACCGGCACCTACAATTACAAAGTTAAGGAAGGCTTGTTTGGCCTGTGCATTTTTTTCTATAACGGCTTCTTCAAAGTTCTGAAGTAAGAGTGAGCGTAAGTTAAGGGCTTCGGGCACAGACTTCATTGGCATAGAGAAATGTTCTATCTCTTTTTGTCCGAAAAAGTTGGTCTCAGAACCTGTGGCAATTACCAGATAGTCGTAATGGAAATCTCCTATGCTTGTGGTAACGCTGCTGCTTTCTGTATTTATTTGGGTAACGTTGGCTACCCTGAATTTGAAATTAGCTTGTTTTTGAAATATTTTCCGGATAGGGAAGGCAATGGAATCGGGTTCTAGTCCACCTGTTGCAACCTGATATAGTAAAGGCTGGAAAGTGTGGTAATTATGTTTGTCCAGCATAAGGACATTGACTTCTTTGTCTTTTAATTTTTTGGCTATTTGTATGCCTCCGAATCCACCTCCAATAATGATGACCTGTGGGAATTTAGAACTTCTGCTCTCCATCAATTGTGAATAAAATATTAGTACTGCAAATTTACCGTTTCTCTCTTTCTTATTCTCTCTGTTGAAGTAAGTTTTTACTTCAAGATTATATAGAGGTAAGATTTAATGTAAAACAAAAAAGGAGCCATCTTTAAAGACAGCTCCTTTTTTATCATTAATAATGTTATTAGTTTTTAGTGTCTTTAGATAAATCGACTACAATAGGGGTAGAGATACACAACGACGAGTATGTACCAATGATACGTCCTATTAGTAATGCAAAGATAAATCCGCGGATACTGTCTCCTCCAAAGATGAAGATGGCTAATAATACGAAGAATACGGTTAACGAGGTTAAGATGGTACGGCTTAATGTACTGTTTAACGCAAAGTTGATTAACTGTATTTTTTCTTCGCCATGAACGTCTTCTTTTCCGTGTTCTGATAAACGCTCACGGATACGGTCAAATACGATAACGGTCTCTGTCATGGTATAACCCATAACGGTTAATATTGCCGCAATAAAGTCCTGTCCAATTTCAAGAGGGAATGGCATTACTCCGTCTAAAATAGTATAGAAAGATAATACCAGCAATACGTCGTGGAATAGAGCTATAACAGCACCCATACCATATTGCCATTTTTTGAAACGTACCAGGATGTATATAAACATCACAATACAAGAGAATAAAATGGCTCCGTATGCTCCGTAAATAATATCACTTGCAATAGTAGGTGTTACTTTTTGCGAGCTGGAGATTTCGTATTTAACGCCTAATTCGTTTAATCCTTTCTTCAACGCATTTTCTACAATATTATCGGCATCCGGATTTTCATCAGAAATATGATAAGGAGTAGTGATTTTTAAAGAGTGATCTGTTCCGGCAGTTTTAACCAGAGCTTCTTCTCCTTCAAACTTCTCTGTTAATTTTTTGGCAACGTCTTCAGTACTTAATGCCTGATCAAATTTAACGATATAGGTTCTTCCTCCTTTAAAGTCAACACCTAAGTGTAAACCATCATTTTTGATATAGAAAATAATACCTAGTATGATGATGATAGAAGAGATAGCATAATATGTTTTACGATGCCCAACAAAGTTGAATGACAGATTTTTGAAAGCGTTACGTGTGATGTTATTATCAAAAGTAATAGTTGCTTTTCTCTCTATTAACGATTCGAAGATCCAACGAGAAATAAGTACCGCTGCAAATAAAGAGGTAATAATACCTATACATAGCGTTGTAGCAAAACCCTGTACCGGTCCTGAACCAAATATGAATAGAATAGCACCTAAGATAAACAGAGTTACGTTAGAGTCAATAATTGACGGCATAGCGTGTTTAAAACCTTCTCTGATAGCTGTAGTGGTATTCTTGCCTAAGGCTAATTCTTCACGGACACGCTCAAATATAAGGATGTTGGCATCCACCGATAAACCTATGGTGAGTACTATACCCGCAATACCAGGTAATGTAAGTACAAAACCAAAGGACGTGAGTATGCCCAGAATGAAGAATAGATTTATTACCAGTCCAATATTGGCAACCCAACCTGCTTTGTTGTAATAGAATGCCATGAAAACAAGGATAACAACAAATGCGATTACAAATGACATTAAACCACTTTCAATAGCTTGCTGACCTAATGACGGACCTACAACAAAGTCTGATACGATTTTAGCCGGAGCTGGTAATTTACCTGCTTTTAATACGTTGGCAAGGTCTTTTGTTTCTTCAACACTAAAGTTTCCAGATATGGAAGAAACACCGTTAGGAATTTCGCCACCTACACGAGGTGCTGTATAAACCATTTCGTCTAAAACGATGGCGATACATTTGTTATCGTCTTCGTTTCTTGGATCTCCGGCAGCAGCAGCTGTTATTCTTTTCCATTCTCTGGCACCTGAAGAGTTCATGGTCATGGTTACCTCAGGGTTACCTTTCTGGTCAAAGTCTTCTCTGGCGTTAGTAATAGATTCACCAGTTAAAACAGCACCATTATTTACACCACTTCCTTTTATAGCAAATAGTTCGAATACTTTAGCTTCTTTACTAATTGATTTTACACCCCACATCAATTTAACGCTAGGTGGAATCATCGCTTTAATATCCGGATCATTCAAATAGTGGTTAACCTGTGCAGTATCTTTTAAAGCTGCATAACCTACAACCGGACCTGGTCTCAGGCTTTGCTCGCCATTAGGACCTTGATAGGTAGCAGGACTTAATACAGAGAATAACGGGTTAGCTTTTGCCAAACTAGCCATATTGCTTGCAGAGTCTTTGTTTGTGCTGTCTTTTTTAGCACTTAACAAAGCTGGTTTGTTACCTTCTGCTATAGCAGTTGTTGTGTCTTGTTTAGCAGCAGCTTTAGGTTGTTCTTTAGGCTGTTTTGCGGCTAATACACCATTTATGTTCTGTAATAGAGGGAATATTTCGTGGTTTTCAAAAGTCTCGAAAAACTCAAGCTTTGCAGAACCTTGCAATAACTTACGTACACGTTCCTGATCTGTAACCCCAGGTAGTTCTACTAAGATTCTGTTAGAACTTAGCTGTAGCTGGATGTTAGGCTGGGTTACCCCAAATTTATCAATACGTGTTCTTAAGATGTTATAAGATCTTTCGATTGCAGAATTCGACTGTTTTTCAAGATAGCTTTTTACTTTAGCGTTAGAGTCGTCAAGTTTAATGTCAGACGAGTTGTCTTTAGTAGAGTAGAAAGCAGCTAGCTTACCATCCGGGTTCAGGTGCTCGTATTCACTAACGAACAATGATACCAAGCCTTCTCTGCTGGTGCTTAACTTTTGTTGCGCATTTTTTAGCGCTTCATTGAAAATTGGGTCTGCTGGATTATTGGCCAGGTTTCTTAACAATTCAGATAAATCTATCTCCATTGTTACGTTCATACCGCCTTTTAAGTCCAATCCAAGGGCCATTTCACGCTCTTTTACGTATTGGTAGTTATGCCCAAAAATAGGATAAACGGGTTGCGAAGAAATAGAATCCAGATAATTCTTCTCTTTAACAGGATCTCCCTGCGCAAACTCCTTTGCTTCTTTCTCAGCTTTTCTGGCGAAAAAAGTAAAGGATAATGAATACAAACTTAGTACAGATAATACAACTGTTGCAAACTTAATTAGTCCTTTGTTTTGCATTTTTGATTAATTATTTATTCTGCTTTTTTTATATAAGAGGGCAAAGCTAATATAATTTTTAAATTATAAAATCTCTGCTATTAATTTATTTATACTTAATTGCTATTTTTCTAAAATGAAGAAAGAATAGTTGTATGGGTGACGTTCGTCGGCTAGGTGATCTTCTCTGTAAATTTCATTCAATTCGTTCAAGTTTAGGTTGTTAAAAAATGCATCAGCATCAAATTTATGGTGTACTTTGGTAACGTAAAATTTTTGCGTATAAGGTAAAGCCTGTTTGTATATTTCGGCTCCGCCAATAATAAAAACTTCTTCTTCTGTTTGGCATTTTTCTAATGCTTCTTCTAAAGAATGTACCACTTCGATACCCTCTAATTTAAGGTTTTTGTCTCTCGAAACAACAATATTACGTCTTTTTGGTAAAGGTCGTCCAATAGAATCATAGGTTTTACGACCCATAATTATGGTGTGACCCGAAGTTTTTTCTTTGAAAAACTTCAAATCATTAGGTAAATGCCAGAGTAGCTGGTTGTTTTTTCCTATTGCATTATTCTCGTCTACAGCTACAATTATATTTAAGCTCATTAGTTTGTAAAGTTCATCGTTTCCCGTTCATGATTTTTCTAGTTCCCAATTCTCATTTCTTATCCCCGTTCATCATTCATTACTCTTAGCTTTCCAATTCATCATTCATAGTTTATAGTTCATGACTCCTGGTTTCCCAATTCATCATTTATTGTTCATCATTCTTAGTTTTTCCTGCTCATCACCTAAACCGCAACAATTCCTTTAATATGCGGATGCGGATCGTAGTTTTCCAGAGTAAAATCTTCGTATTTGAAATCGAAAATGTTTTTTACTTCAGGGTTGATACGCATAGTTGGCAATGGTCTGAAATCTCTCGAAAGTTGCAATTTAGCTTGTTCCAGATGGTTATTGTACAAATGGGCATCGCCCAGAGTATGTACAAAATCTCCCGGTTTTAAACCACATACCTGTGCTACGATTAGCGTTAATAAGGCGTATGAGGCAATATTAAACGGCACTCCCAGGAAAATATCTGCACTTCTTTGGTACAGCTGACAACTTAATTTACCATCGGCCACATAGAACTGGAAAAAGCTGTGACATGGAGGTAATGCCATGTTTTCTATTTCGGCAACATTCCAGGCAGATACTATAATTCTGCGGCTGTCGGGATTATTGCGAATCTGATCTATAATAAGAGATATCTGGTCTATATGCCTGCCGTCAGGTGTAGGCCACGAACGCCATTGCGAACCGTATACCGGACCTAAATTTCCTTCCTCATCTGCCCATTCATCCCATATTCTAACACCATTTTCTTTAAGGTATTTGATATTGGTGTCGCCACTTAAAAACCAAATTAACTCGTGTATAATAGATTTTAAGTGCAACTTTTTTGTGGTCAATAAAGGAAAACCCTCTTCGAGATTAAAACGCATTTGATAACCAAATACACTAATTGTCCCTGTACCCGTCCTGTCATGTTTTTGATTGCCGTTTTCCAGCACATGACGCATTAAGTCATGATATTGTTTCATCTCTTTTTGGAAGTTTAAAGCTAATGTTTTCGCAAATTAAATATATTTGCTGATATCTCTAAATTTCTCTAAAAATATGATCTGCTTTCCTAACGCAAAAATTAATATTGGATTAAATGTACTGAGTAGAAGAACTGACGGTTACCATAACCTGGAAACTATTTTTTATCCGATTAAAATTAACGATGCGCTGGAGGTGATAGAAGCTGCTGAGATGGGATTTGAAACATCAGGTATTCCTATTCCGGGCTATGCAAATGAGAACTTGTGTTTACGGGCTTACGAGTTGATGCGGAAGGATTTTGATTTACCCAACATTAGAATACATCTGCATAAAAACATTCCGATAGGAGCGGGACTAGGAGGGGGCTCTTCGGATGCGGCGTTTTTTATTAAGCTTATTAACGATAAGTTTGGTTTGGAGATAGCTAAAGAACAGATGCTGGGGTATTGCAAGGTACTGGGCGCAGATTGTTCTTTTTTTATAGAAAACAGACCTGTATTTGCTCAGGGAATAGGAGACGAGTTTGAGCCTTTGGATATAGATCTTTCTCCCTATCATTTGGTTCTTGTTAAACCGGATGTGCATGTATCTACCGGAGAAGCTTATCGAGGGGTGAAATATAGCGAACCGGTAAATCCGCTGAAAACTTTGGTACGCTTGCCTGTAGAGGAGTGGAATTGTAATATTAAAAACGATTTTGAACCTCATATATTTAACAGCCATCCTCAAATAAGATTGGTGAAGGCAAACTTACTGGAGGCAGGGGCTTTGTTTGCATTAATGAGCGGCAGTGGATCTTCGGTGTTCGGTGTTTTTAATGAAAAACCAGATTTGAGCATGATGGACGAATCTTGTCTGGTTTATAGTGATATTTAAAAACGTTAATTCTTTTTTATACAGATAATTAGTATCTTAAACGTCAGTTTTTTGTTTTATCTGTATAATATGGAAATTCAATTCAAACGTCTGCACCACATTTTATTAACTGTTCCTGTTGGAAAAATACAGGAGGCCAGAGATTTCTATGCGAACGCTGTTGGCTTGCAGGAAATAGAGGGACAACATCCCAATGGAGCTATATGGTTCCAAATGGGGGATGTAGAACTGCATTTACTGGAAGAAGATAAAGGAGGGTTATACTCCAATCATCCGGCATTTGAAATTAAAGGACTTTCGGCCATTAGAGAACATTTTCTGACTAAAGGATTAGAGTTATCTTACCCGCCAAAAATAGAAGGACGGGAAAGGTTTTTTATCAGAGACCCGTTTGGAAACAGAGTAGAGTTTATCGAATTTATTTAGGAAAGACTTTTAATGGTGGCGAAGTAGGGTATGGGAGCCTGTTGGAATCTACTGGCGTATCCATGACTTTACTTCGTCCAGATAGCTGTTACCAATAGGAAGCTCCATATCAAGTATACTTATTTTTTTATTCTTAATGGATTTAACTTTCTGAATAGCTATGATATAGCTTTTATGGACCCGTTTAAATTGATCTGCTGGAAGCTTGCTTAATATTTTTTTTAGGGACATTAAGGTCATTACCGGTTTTCGGTTATTGCAATGTATTCTTATATAATCCTCCATACCTTCGATATACTCTATATCTGAAAAGTTTATTTTAACCATAGCATACTCAGAATATACATAAATGGCACCCTCAGAAATACCGTGTTTATACCTGTACTGGGCTATAGCTTTTTGTACACCTTTTTCGAACCGGTTAAAGTCTATGGGTTTTACGAGATAATCCGTAGCCGACAGTTCGAAGCCTTCATAAGCAAATTGTTTGTAAGCCGTTGTAAATATTACCGCGGTATCTGTTTTGAGGAACTTAACCAGCTCTATACCGTTAATGTCGGGCATATTAATATCAACGAGAAGAATGTCTGTCTGGTTTTTTTTAAGATATTCAATAGCTGCCACAGCATTTTCGAAAGTCTCGCAAAGCTTCAACGAAGGAATCCTCGCAATATATTCCTTTAGAAGATCTAAGGCCAATGGCTCGTCATCTATGGCAACACATTTGAGAATCATGGTCAGGTAGTAGAGTTCAGGTTTAAATGGACAATAAACAGGTCTTCTGTTTCTTTTATAAGTAAACGATGACGATTGGGATAAAGGTATTGTAATCTTTTTCTTGAATTAGAAATTCCTATTCCCGGGCTTTCAATCATATGATTATTAGGGAATATATGGTTGATGGACCGGAACGAAATATTTTCTTGATTCACAAGTATCTTTATCAGTATTTCTGAAGATTGGTTTTTGCTGATGCCATACTTGAAAGCATTTTCAATGAAAGAAATAAAAATTAATGGTGGAACTTGTTGGTGTTCAATTTTTCCTTCCACATCAAAAATAACATTGGTTTCTTTACCTAATCTTAATCGTTGTAAATTGATATAATCTCTGATAAATTCAATCTCTTTCTGTAGAGGGATAAAGTCTGAATTGGCTTTGTCTGTAATAAAATGCATGATGTTAGAAAGTTGCATGATGCTATTTGGGGTGTTTTTACTACCCGTAACAGATAAGCTATAGATGTTGTTTAAAGTGTTAAACAGAAAATGTGGATTTATCTGGGCTTTAAGAAAGGAAAGTTCTGCACTTACCTTTTCTGCTTCCATCCGTAATGCTTTTTGCTCGGTATATTGCCATCTTCTTATAAACTGATAAGATAGTCCGATAGCGATAATGATGATAAAGAAAAAAGTGCTGCCAATATCTATTATCCTTTTTCTAGGCGGTTTAAACATAGGCTTTTTGGCCATGTTTGGATTAAATGGTATCATGTTGTCTCCTTTTTTGATATAAAGAGGGGCTGATACAGGCCATTTTCTTACAACCGAATGCATGAGTGTGTCAAAAGGTTTTAACACAAATACAAGTATAATAAAGAGAAGCAGAACTGATCCTATGTAGAGCAGGTACTTTTTTAGAAAAAGTAATTTGGGAATGAGAACGTAAGTATGAATACAAAAAATGAAAATAAAGAGCAGGCAGAACTGAAAGTACTGCCATGAACCAATTATTAGAGAAGGTTTTGTGGGGTCTAGATGGAGCAGGAAGAGTAAAGGAGAACACAAAAAGAGCAACCAACAGAATATATGAATCAGAATAGAAGTGAGCCTGAATTGAAACATGAATGTAGTTTTACCCGTTTTGTGTTCTGAAATCATCTCTTGTTAATTTTCTCCATCAGGAGCTACACCATTTGGATCATAACGCCACAGATCATCAAATCTGCTGCTACCGGTTCTTCCGGTACCAACGTATCCGTATCCGTCTATAGAAAAACCAATAGCCTCGCTTCTTACGCTACCTTCAAAGGTATCCATTTGTTCCCAATAATCACTGCCTACATGGTAAACCCAAAGGTCTCCTAAAGAAGCTCCATTATTTCCAACGGCTAAATACCCCTTATTGCCTATGGTAAACGTTGATGCAGATTGGCGGCCAAGACTATAGTTATAGGTGGAGTTCTGGTAAAGACTGTTTAAAGAAGTCCATTGGTCATTTTGAGGGTCGTAAGCATAAAAGTCGGTATTGTATATACCGTTGTTTATTCCGCCACCTACATAAGCTTTTCCATCAATTACAAAAGAAAAAGCATTTACTCTTTTATTTCCGGGAATAGAAGATACCTGTGTCCAGGAATCAGTCGTTGGATTGTATTCATAAAAATCTTTGTAATTATTCAGGTCAGAACCACAGCCAACATATCCCTTTCCGTTAAGCGCAAATGCTACGGCTCCGTATCTTGCTTCGGCAGGGAAATCAGCAATTTTAGACCATTGATCAGTCGTTGGATTGTAAGCATAAAAATCTTTAAGAGCCGCAGTTCCGTTAGATCCTGTACCTACATAACCGATACCATTTACTGAAAATCCTACTGAATACATTCTGGCCTCTCCGGGAAAATCACTTACCCGATACCAGTTGTTTTTGCTGGGTTCAAACTTCCAGACATCTTTTAATCTGTTGGTACCATCAAACCCTGTACCAACGTATGCAATGTTATTTGCAACAAAACAAAAGGCTGCACTACGTGGAACACCTTCGAAGTCTGAGCTTCTTTCCCATTCTCCGTCGTTGTCGGTACTGTCACTTTTTTTGCAGGCTGAAGCCAGTGTAAGCAACAAACAAGCAATTATTGAAAAATTCCTAAACATGTTAAAGTTTTGTGTATGTGATTATTAATTTGATTTTATTTAGACTGCTGTTTTGTATGGTTAATTGTTCAAGCGTATTGAAAAGCTGAGCAGTGGAATAGGATAACAATAGTGAGCCTCCATTTTTTTCGTTTTTTCGTATGTTGTTGATACTGCTTGTAAGGTTAAAGCTGTAATAATATTGGTCGTAAGCGGCGTTTTTTCTTACCAAACTGCCATACTGGATGTCACTGGCAGAATTAAATGCATATATATACGATTGAGGGATATTGTTCTTGTTTGCCTGAAATAAAATCAGCTGTTTGGGTAACAGGTTGATATTGCTTTCTGCGGCAGGGATTCTCAGTTCTACATGATTAACGGCATAGTCTGGATGGGTATCATAAAAATATTGCAGATAAGGAATGGTTATTTTAGTGACAATTCCCAATCCTGATTGTACAAGCATGATATCGGAAGTTAACGTAGAGGATAAACTTTTTTTCTGATCAGACAAATAATCTAAAGTAGGCAGGTTATCCAATGGCTCAATCTGATTATATTTCAGACTGGAATTAGGCGAAAAGCTAATCTTACCTTCATTTCTTAATCCGGTAGTCTCATTCAGATAGGAGTAATGTAGATTGAGGAATAAAGAGTCGCTTCTAATACCAACCATATTTTGGTTAGTAGGTGCAGATATGAGTACCAGACCTTTGAAATAATTCAGGAACTCCTCGGCGTTGGTAAATCGGCTATCTTTATCCAGGATGTATTGAAACCACTCTTCTCCCATACTTTTAGGCAGTGTAAAAGAAAGACTGTCCTGGATGTGAGGTTTGGGAATATAGCTTTTTGAAGCTAATGGGGTGGTATAGTAGCCTATCTTAGAAATATTATACAATGATTGAGAACCTCCGAAAACAGGTTTCTCATCTTCATCCAGATAAGCAGGTATTTCACGTAAGGCTATATTTTCAGAAAGTTCATGAAGATAGAGCGTTTGTGTTTTGGTGGTGTCTCCATAGGAGTATTTGTCCAGATAAAACACCACGTTGACAGAATCTAGTCTTAATTCCTTCGATTCAGGAGCACTTACCGAGCCCAGATCCAGTTGAATATAGCTTTTGGTGCGTATGGTGCCAGTTATGTCGTTTTTTATGGTACCTAATAACATTCTATTATTTCCGGATGTGGGAATAGAATCGAACTTTACCGTATAAGATGCTACTGAAAATGAGTCTAACTGATCAATTCCTATAGGATCAAAATTATTTAAGGTAACCTGATTGTCTTTGGAGCATCCTCCTGTTAAAAACACTATAAAAGTAAGTAAAAGCAATAGCCTCATCAGTCAATTAAATTGATGTGTGAGCAAAAGAAAACAATTAACCCACATTGGAAAGGTAAGAATCGATGAACGTGATGTTTGTCTAGATGATCATAGCATTTTTAAATATCATCTAAACGGAATGGTGTTATAATAAATGAAATTACCTCAGAGGTAGATTAAGTTTGTAAGGCGTGGTTATTTTAAAGAGGTGCATAGTTTAATAGTCCATTGTCGATAGAACGTAGTTTATTGTCAAACATTGAGCATTAAAAATTCAACATTCTAAACAGTTCATCATCCATAGTTTTAAAGATCATCATTCCTAATTCAACAGTTCATCGTCTCTTGTTATTTGTTCATCGCTAAAGCAGTTCATAGTTTAAAATAGTCCATTGTCCATGGTCGATAGAACGTAGTTTATTGTCAAACATTGAGCATTAAAAATTCAACATTCTAAACAGTTCATCATTCCTAGTTTTAAAGATCATCATTCCTAATTCAACAGTTCTTCATTAAAAACGCAGTCAGGCTGAGGCTTTCGAAGCCCCATAAAAAGCTTATTATTAAATTCAGGCGAGAACAGCGTTAGAAGCTATTTTATATTACCAGTAATGGCATAGTCGTTTTGTCCAAGTACCACTACTTTTTGGAATTTGTTTATGCGGTAAAGAGAATCGGGGATATATTCGAGGACTTCGTGGCTATCGTATAGATAATTGCTTACGTTGTTCTCGATTTTAAAATGTAAGGGACGGTTTTCCGTATCAAAAGAAATCTCTATTTTTCTTGTTCTGAGCTTATCTTCCAGAGCGGTGTAAGTCGTTTTATAAGAGGTGCTGTCTTTCCGGTAGCTTCTTCTCCATGAAGATTTATTGATATCCGAATCAATAAACAAAGCAAACTCCTGATGCCAGTCCTCAATTTTTACCTCTTTTTCTTCTACCTGCTTATTATAAGAAATGTTTTTGTGAACAGTAGGGTTAAGGTTGGAGAGTTTATCTGCTTCCTTTTCAAAATATCCTTTGATATTAAAATAAGAAAGTTCATGCTGTCCGGGAGTTTTGTCTCCGGACTTGCATGAACTTAAAAATAAGATGAAAATCGGTAATAACCTTGATATATTCATTTACGATACTAAAACGTCACCTGACATTTCCTGAGGAATGTCTATACCCATTATTTTCAAGATAGTAGGAGCTATATCTCCCAGTTTACCATCTTTTACAGATTTGTAATCTTCGTCTATTAAAATACAAGGCACAAGATTAGTGGTATGTGCTGTATTTACAGAGCCATCATCGTTAACCATATAATCTGCGTTACCATGGTCTGCAATAATGATGAACGAATAACCATTTTCTATACCTGTTTTTATAACAGCTTCTGCACAGCTATCTACAGTTTCTACTGCCTTAACAACGGCATCAAATACTCCTGTATGACCTACCATGTCTGGATTAGCGAAATTCAGACAGATAAAATCAGCCCATCCTTTTTGAAGCTCAGGAATAATGGCATCTTTGATTTCATTGGCACTCATTTCAGGTTTCAGATCGTAAGTAGCAACCTTAGGAGAAGGTACCAGTAATCTTTTTTCGTTATCAAATTCTTTCTCTCTTCCTCCAGAGAAGAAAAAAGTTACGTGAGGGTATTTCTCCGTTTCGGCAATCCTGATCTGGTTCTTTCCAGCCTTTTCTATCACTTCGCCTAATGTCATTCTCAGATCGTCCTTTTCAAATGCAACCTGTACACCTTTAAAAGTGTCATCGTAATTAGTCATGGTTACATAATGAAGGTGTAGAGGTTTCATGTTTTGTTCAGGAAATTCTTTTTGTGTTAACGCTAAAGTAATTTCCCTGCCTCTGTCTGTTCTGAAATTAAAACAGATTACCACATCATCGTTTTCTATTTTAGCTAAAGGATTACCATTGGTATCGCAAACTACCATCGGTTTAACAAATTCATCGGTAATGCCTTCTGCGTAAGATTCCTGTATACCTTCAATTACAGACTGAACTTTCTTGCCTTCGGCGTTAACCATAACATCGTAAGCCAATTTTACTCTTTCCCATCTATTGTCTCTGTCCATGGCATAATAACGGCCTATTGCTGTTGCTAAATTTCCTGCAGAGTGTTGAAGATGGTCGTTTAACTCCGTAATAAAGCCCAGTCCAGAATTAGGATCGGTATCCCTGCCATCTAAAAAAGCATGGATAAATACATCTGTTAAGCCAAATTCTTTGGCAGTATCGCAAAGTCCTTTCAAGTGGTTAATATGCGAATGCACCCCACCATCAGAAACAAGACCTATAAAATGAACTTTTTTACCGTTGGCTTTAGCATAATCAAAAGCTCCTTTGATTGCTTTATTGGTAGAAAACTCTTTTTCTTCTACCGCTTTGTTAATACGTCCCAGTTCCTGGTAAACCACACGTCCTGCACCAAGGTTCATGTGCCCAACTTCGGAGTTTCCCATTTGACCTTCGGGAAGCCCTACAGCAGTTCCGGAAGCGACTAATTTACTATGTGGATACTGTTGTAAACAACTGTTAAAAAAAGGTGTTTTTGCCGCTAAAATGGCATTTGATGAATCGTTACGGCCGTATCCCCAACCGTCTAAAATGATAAGTGCAACTTTTTTATTTTTCACAAAGCAAATATAATATTTTAATGTAAAGCTTTTTTTAAAATTGTTTTCTTCGTAATTTAAGCCTATTATTGGAGGCAATTTTGCGCATTAAATTTGTTAGGTATGAAAAAGTATTTGTCTATACTGTTCTTGGTGGTTGTTGGCCAAACGGCTTTTGCCGATATCATAGACGATGTGGCGCAAAGTTTTAAAAATGGTAATGCAAAATCATTGGCTCAGTATTTTGCCTCTTCAATTGAATTGAGCATGCTTAATCAGGAAGATGTTTATTCGAGTGCACAGGCTGAGATTATTTTTAAAGATTTTTTTCAGAAAAACACACCCGTATCTACTAGAGTTATCCATAAAGTAACCTCCAATGCAAATTATAAATTCGGAGTTATATTGTTGTCAACCAGTAAGAATAACTATAGAATAAGCTATGAGCTGAAGAGTGCATCTGGGAAATTTCTTATTACACAGGTAAGAATAGAAGAGAACAAAGAATAATAGGCTTAAAAAAATTTATATTTTTGCGACTGGATCAAAACAAACCAAAATTTTGGATCGAGAAATTATTCAACAAATCATAAAGTCTGCGTTAGCAGAGGATGTAGGAGACGGAGATCATACATCTTTATCAACAATACCTGTTGCAGCCAGGGGTAACGCAAAATTATTAGTTAAGGAGGAAGGGACTATTGCAGGAGTAGAACTTGCGCTTGAAGTTTTTAAAGAGGTTGATAAAGATCTTGAAGTTGAAGTCCTGATCAATGACGGAGAAGAGGTGAAACCCGGAGATATTGTTCTATATGTTTCGGGGAGTGTACAATCTATACTGGTGGCAGAGCGTTTAGTATTAAACCTGATGCAAAGAATGAGCGGTATAGCTACCACTACACATCGTATTGTAGCTGAGCTGCAAGGTACCGGAACACAGGTTCTGGATACCAGAAAAACAACCCCTAACCTGAGGTATCTGGAGAAATGGGCGGTTAGAATAGGCGGAGGTGTAAATCATAGGATAGGATTATACGATATGATCCTGATTAAGGATAATCACGTAGATTATGCCGGTGGAATTGAAGCGGCTGTTAAGGCAGCAAAAGCTTATCTGCTGCGCACTAATAAAAAACTACAGATAGAAGTTGAAGTAAGAAGCTTGCAGGAGCTTGAACAGCTTTTGGCTGTAGGAGGGGCAGACCGTGTGTTGTTGGACAACTTTAGTTTTGACGATTTGAAGAAAGCAGTGGCTATGGTCAACAAAACTATTCCTACAGAAGCTTCTGGAGGTATTACGCCAGAGAATGTGTTGGAATATGCCCGTTGTGGTGTAGATTACATTTCTATGGGGGCACTTACACATTCTGTAAAAAGTCTTGATTTGAGTTTGAAAGCAGTTGTAAATTAGCTATATAGCATAGGATGATATCTGTATATTCGATAGGCGCTATTCTTTTAGCTTATATTTTTGGGTCTATACCAACCGCGGTTTGGATAGGTCAGGCATTTTACGGGGTAGACGTAAGAGAGTACGGAAGTGGAAATGCCGGTGCAACCAATACTTTTAGGGTGTTGGGTAAAAAGGCAGGTATTCCTGTTATGTTGATTGATATTCTGAAAGGCTGGACAGCTACCAATCTGGCTTATTTTATAGGACTTTCTGTTACTGGTCCGGAGCATTCTGTACAGTATGTTAATTACCAGTTAGCCTTGGGGATTGTGGCCGTAATGGGGCATTTGTTTCCCGTGTTTGCTGGCTTCAGGGGCGGTAAAGGTATTGCAACCTTGTTTGGAATGGTTTTGGCAGTACATCCCCAGGCAGCATTACTATGCGTTTTGGTATTTGTTATTGTGTTATTAACTACCAATTACGTGTCGTTGAGCTCTATTTTGGCAGGAGTAACTTTTCCGGTTAGTCTGATATTTGTGTTTCATGTACCCGTTAAAGCATTAATTATATATGGGATGTGTATATGTGTGCTTATATTGGTTACCCACCAAAAGAATGTGGAGCGGCTGCTGAAAGGAAAAGAATCAAAAGTAAATTTGTTTGGAAAAAAGAAAAGTTAAGGTCATGATAAGCAAAACAATCAAAGGGATGGCGATGGCGTCAATGGTTTTGTTGGCAACTTCTTGCTCTACTGTTCCGTTGACGGGACGTATGCAGGCCAGTTTGGTAAGTGATGGGGAAATGAATACTTTGGCGGCTACGAGCTATAAAGAGTTTTTAACAGAAAACTCTAAAAATGTAATTACCAATACAGCCGAAGCAAAAAAAGTAAAAGATATAGGGAATAAGATAGCGGCGGCTGTGACTAAATATATGAATGATAACGGCCTGGGAAACCAAATAGCCGATTTTCAGTGGGAATTTAACCTGGTTAAGAGTAATGAGGTGAATGCATGGTGTATGCCGGGAGGTAAAGTGGCTGTTTTTACAGGAATACTTCCTAAAACATTGAATGATGCGGGACTGGCTACGGTGATGGGGCATGAAATTGCACATGCTATTGCCAGACATTCAGCAGAACGTTATTCGCAGCAGATGATAGCAGCAGGTATAGGTAATCTGGCAGGAGCTGCTGTAGCAAAAACAGAATCAGGAAAAGCTATTTTTGATCAGGTATTTGGTGTAGGGGCACAAGCAGGTGTTTTATTACCTAATTCCAGAAAACAAGAAGCAGAAGCAGATAGGTTGGGACTTACTTTTATGGCAATGGCAGGATACGATCCGGCACAAGCTGTTTTCTTTTGGGAAAGAATGTCGTCAGGCAATGCGGCATCTACGCCTGAGTTTTTGAGTACGCACCCTAGTGATGCCAGTCGTATAGCTAATATTAAAAAATATTTACCCGAAGCGTTAGCCTATTATAAAAAGTAAAGAGATTTTTTACTGAAATAGCGCAATAATAAAGAGGTTGGGAAAGAGCTATATCAAAAGAACCTTGTCATCCCGAGCGTAGTCGAGGGATCTCTTTCAGCAGTACTTAGGGAAGAGATTTCTCTTTGCTATACTCATCAAAATGACAAGGTTTTTATTTTTGATACAGCTGTTACAGTTGGAAGAAAAAACAATGGAAATATTGAGCTGGTAGAAATATCCCTGTTGGGGTAATAAAGTCTGAATACCGTGAAAGAAACTCCTGATATCATAGACCTACTATTCAAATCAAATCTGTGTGATATCCAATAATCCTGTATAATCCGTGATTCAGACAAAATATGAGTAAACAGAAAGAGCGAAAGAAAAACGAAGACTGATAGTTAATAATTCATTGTTTCTCATTCATAGTTAAAAGATCCTCCTTCAAAAGTTTTTTATAATCTGTCTTCCCAATCCTGTCTTTTTCTGTCTTGAGCGGAGTCGAAGGCTCTCTTTTACAGTAATACCTCTATTCCGTTATTCTGGCCACAATGGAGGGGTCTTCCTCAAAAGTCCTTCTGACAAAAAAAATGGAGCAAGCTATTTCATTATATTCCAGCCGAAAAGATAATGATCTTTGGTTTTTAGATGGCTTCTTTCTATAGTTGGCTTAAATATTTTAACCCTGTATAATGGGGATCTAAATAGACTTAGTATAAGAAAATGCTACTTATATTATGGGATAATTATGGTTTTTTAAGGTTATTCTGTTTAAAATCAATATTTTATATCCTTAAATCAATATTTTTTAAATAAGAATCAATATAATAGAGAGCTCCTTTTTAAAAGAATTAGTTTTAAATAATTTAATTCGATATCAAAAAAAGTGATAATTTTATTGCGTTAATTCATTGTCTAGTGACCAATTTTTACGACACACTTGTAATTGGAGGCGTTTTTACCAGTTTTTTAACCAGTATTTTACTTTTTACAAAAGGAAGGTATCAATTACATGCTAACCGTCTTTTGGGGGTAGTTATTTTTGCATGGGGATGGTATGGTTTACTGTACTTTCTGATTACTACAGGCTGGATAAAAGCAATACCTGAAATATATAGGATAGGGAGTCCCCTATATTATTTGATACCCCCATGTAGCTATTTGTACATGCGGAGTATCTTATTGAATCAGACCCAATTTAAGAAATACGATTGGTTACATTTTTTGCCTGCTTTGATAAACCTTATAGATCTATTGCCCTTTTATTTTTTAGATAGCGGGGCCAAGAGAGAAGTTGTGAATGCGATTATAAATAATTTCAGCCTTTCTTATCAGAAAGGATCCGGGTTTATTCCTGCTTTCTGGCATTTTCAGCTCCGATGGATGTTAGGTGTTGCCTACCTTGTAGTTCAATGGCGTTTATTGCTGCGTGTTAAGAGAGAAGAAGTGTTGTATCAGTTTAAAACAGTAATTCGTTGGCTGGTTACTTTTGTAAGCTTTAATACGGTTATTTACGTGGGATTGGGTATAATGTCTGTTATTGCCTGGATAAATTTAGGGGAACCCGTGAATATTTTGTTGTCTGGCAGATCTATTCCTACTTTATTACAGATTGTTGGATTTATGTGCATGAGCGTTTACCTCTTTTTTAAACCAGAAGTTTTATATGGCTTGTCAGAGGAATCATCCGTTCCGTTGGTGAAAAGTGAAGAAATGACAGAAGCCAATAAGCCAAGGTTTATCGTTTCTGAAAAAACATTTGCACCCGAACTGATAGAATCTTATCTGAATCAGATAGAGGATTATATACAGACAGAGAAGCCTTTTAAAAGGCATGGTTTTACAGTAAGTGAACTGGCTAATGAACTAAATATGCCGCTTCACCATCTTTCGTATGTGCTTAATAGCCATCTTAAACAACGCTTCACCGATTTTATCAATGGTTATCGGGTAAGTTATGTTATAGATAGGATAGATAGTAACCAGTGGCGTTCCTTTACATTAGAAGCATTAGCCAAAGAAGCAGGTTTTTCTTCAAGAAGTACATTTTTTTCAGCATTTAAGAAAGTAACAGGAGTAAGTCCTTCTGCTTATATACAATCCAAAAAATAACTTATAACAATTAAAAGTTACCACCATGTATCAGTTTCCAACGCTCTACCTGAGAAAACAGTGGATGTTAATTTTGTTTGGTTTAATAGCTTTTTGTCTGGACCTTAATCAGGCGAAAGCGCAAAATCAAAAGGTGAATGGAAAGGTAATAGACCTTAGGACCCATGAGCCTGTTAGTGGGGCATGGGTAAAAGTGATCGAAACAGGTCGCGCAACATCCACTAACGAGAAAGGTTTATTCCAATTATTGATCAGTAAGTCGTTACCGGTAAAGCTTAAAGTTTATGCCATAGGTTACAAAGAAACAGAATTAAGTGTCTTTAATACAGATACAGTATTGATGGTTATGCTGGAGCAGCAACATATTATCGGCAATGAGGTTGTCGTGTCAGCATCGCGTATCCCCGAACATATTCTCGAATCGCCCGTAGCCATTGAGCGTATTTCCGTACAGGATATTGCTAAAACAGCATCAACATCATTTTACGAAAGTCTTGTTAACCTTAAGGGTATAGAACAAAGCACCCAGAGCTTTACCTTTAAATCTTTAAATACAAGAGGTTTTAACGCCAATGGCAATGTCAGGTTTAACCAGTTTGTAGATGGAATGGATAATCAGGCACCGGGTCTCAATTTTTCTGTAGGAAATATTGTAGGGATATCCGATTTGGATATGGAGAGCGCAGAACTGATTTCGGGGACATCCTCGGCTTTATTTGGCGCAGGCGGAGTGAATGGAACATTGTTACTCCATTCTAAAGACCCTTTTAAATATCAGGGATTGAGTATGCAATTTAAAACAGGCGTTAATCATGTAGATAGAAAGTATTCGCCTATGACGGATTGGAGTGATATGCAATTCAGATATGCCAAAGCATGGAATAATAAGTGGGCGTTTAAAACCAATGTATCGTATGTGAAAGCAGCGGATTGGGTGGCGCATGATTACGCTAATTATGACCGTACCAATATGCAGATGAAAGAGGGAAACAGGCTTACAGATCCGGCATATGACGGTATCAATAGTTATGGCGATGAAATAAAAGCAAATATGAAAAATGTAGCTCAGGCAGTAGTTCAGTCGGGGAGAGAAGCTTTTATTGCTCAATATAAAAATCAGACAGGAACAAACCCTTCAGAGCAGGATATAGAAGGGTTTCTGACCAGTAATCCTAATGTAAGTCCTTTCTATTTGGGACTGCAAGGAGGTGTAATCCCTGATCAGGAAGTATCCCGTACCGGTTATGAAGAACAGGAACTGGTAGATTATACAACCACTAGCTTAAGAACCAGTGGTGCGCTGCATTATAAAATTAATGCTAATCTTGAAGCTATAGGACAGGCTTATTGGGGGGCAGGATCGTCTATATATACTGGTGCCGACAGGTACTCATTAATGAATTTTAACCTGGGGCAATACAAATTGGAGTTGAAAGGTAATAACTTTTTTTTAAAAGCCTATACTACCCAGGAGCGTTCAGGAGATGCCTACAATGCTACGGCATTAGCTTCTTTAATGAACGAACGTTTTAAGCCCAGTACTCAATGGTTTCCACAATATATTGGTAATTATTTGGCTGGTAAAAATAAAGGGTATGACGATTTAGAAGCACATCAGGCTGCGAGAGCACAAACAGATGCAGGTAGGTTTGCCGCAGGATCAGAGGAGTTTAATGAGGCTAAAGCCGATATTATTTCCAGAGCTATAGGTCCGGAAGGCGGAGCCAAATTTAAAGATAAAACCAATCTGTGGCATTACGAAGGAATGTATAGTTTCTCAGGGTGGATACCTCAGGTAGATCTCATTGCGGGAGCATCTTACAGACGGTATGCCTTAAACTCCGGAGGTACCATATTTGATGATTTAATCAGAAGGCTTTCCATCTCCGAATATGGAGCCTATATGCAAGCTACCAAAAAGTTTTTTGATGAAAAGCTAAAAGCTACGCTAGCTTTACGTTACGATAAAAATGAAAATTTTAAAGGTACCCTGTCTCCACGGATTTCGGGTGTTTGGCGTGCTGCAAAAAATCATTATGTCAGACTGTCTTATCAAACCGGGTTTCGTAATCCAACGGCACAAGCACAATACCTGGACTTATTGGTAAGAGCCAACTCCAGGTTGATTGGTGCGCTGCCGGAAATTCTGGATAAATATCAATTGCAGACCAATAAGCCTTATACAGATATAAGTTACCGGTCTTATGTAGCGTCAGGGTATGCAGATCCTTCTCTGCTCGAAGTTTATCCGCTTGGAAAGCTTAAGCCAGAGCAGGTTGAGGCTTATGAATTGGGGTATAAAGGGTTATTAACTAAAGATTTATATGTCGATGCTTATTATTACTTTAATCATTATACCGATTTTTTAACCAATACCGTTTTATGGCAAAACCCTACTCCAGATAATATTTTAGGTATGGTATCTCCGGTAAGATATGAGATTAATGTAAATAGTAACCAAAAAGTTAAATCCAGAGGTTGGGCAGTAGGTGTTGATTACGTTTTGAAGAAATGGAAGTTTACCGGAAATATATCACAGGATAAATTAGGGAAAATTCCTGATGAGTTTTTTAATACCTATAATACGCCGGCTTATCGGTTTAATGTAGGAGTAAGTGGAAACGAACTCTTCAAGAATACCGGGTTTAATCTGATATATAGGTGGCAGGATCAGTTTGTCTGGCGGTCTGGTTTTGTGGTGGGTCATGTTCCTGCTTATGGTACATTAGATGGGCAGTTCAGTTTTAAGCTACCCTCTTATCAATCCGTTCTTAAAATTGGTGCAGCAAATATGCTGAATAAATATTACATCACTTCATTGGGGAATCCGGCAGTAGGAGGTATGTATTACCTGTCTTTGGTATTTGATTCTCATTTATGGAAGAAATAACTAGGAATATTTTTTTATCCGTTTATTAAGCAGACGATAGGGTAAAACATTTTAAGGGAAAATAGAGTTGTATTGTTTGTAGATTTCTCATGAAAGGAAATCTTATTAAAGAGGATTGGACTGGTATCAAGAGCTCTGAAATAAGGTGGTGGAGAAATGATATCATATGTATTAATTAAATATAGATGGTTATGAAAACAGACAATATACCAAATGGACCCATTGCAATCGATAAGGATGTGGATGTGTTGATCGTAGGATCAGGAACGGGAATGATAGCCGCTTTAGCGGGCGACGAATTGGGACTGAAAAGTTTAATCATTGAAAAGACGTCCTTAGTAGGGGGCTCTACAGCCCGCTCGGGAGGAGCCTTCTGGATACCTGCTAACCCGATTTTGAAAGAAGGAGGTTCAAAGGATACACTTGAAAAAGCTGAAGCCTACCTGGGCGCTATCGTAAAAGATGCTCCAAAAAAAACATGGATGGCTTTCTTGAATAATGGAGTGGCGACGGTCGAACTATTAAGGCGTGCTACTCCGCTTGATTTGTTCTGGGCAAAAGGATATTCTGATTATCATCCGGAAAACCCAGGAGGAGATTCTATAGGTCGTACCTGTGAGTCAAGACCTTTTAACATCAATAGTTTGGGTGCTGAGGTAAAAAGACTACGTCCTGCGCCAATGAGTGCGCCCATTCCTATGCCGGTGACAGGTTACGACTATAAATGGATGAACTTGATGCTTAGAAAACCGCTCAAGGCTTTTCCTATTATTTTAAAAGCGATGTTCAAAGGGATAGGAGGTTTGCTTTTTGGTAAGAAAATGACCGCAGGAGGTGAAGCGTTGGCCGCTGGATTATTTCGGCGTTATTAAAAAGAATATCCCTGTTTGGACAAACACTACACTGGTTGAACTCTTGAAAGATGGTGAGAGAATAGTAGGTGCAATAGTCGAACAGCATGGTAAGAAAGTTACCGTTAATGTTAGAAAGGGAGTGGTATTGGCAGCAGGTGGATTTGATCATAACCTCCCCATGCGCCAGAAGTATCAATCTCATTCGCTGACAGAGCAAGATAGTTTGGGAGCTGAAGGAAATATGGGGGATGCCATATTTATGCCCCAGATGAAGTTGAATGCTGCCACTGCGTTGATGGAGGAGTCCTGGTGGTTTCCTGCAATCGCTCCAGTCAAAAAAGGAGGAATGCCCCAGATCATGCTTGCCGAACGTTCGCTACCGGGTAGTTTTATGGTGAATTCAGAAGCAAAACGTTTTATTAATGAATCCGAAGACTATATGTCTTTTGGTCAGACGATACTAAAGTATGAGAAGGAGGGGACACCTGTAAAAGAAATGTGGCTCATTTTTGATCAGAAATACCGTAATAATTATATTCTGGCAGGTTCTGTAATGCCAGCAATGCCATTGCCTAAGGAATGGTACGAAAAAGGTATTGCTCATAAAGCCAATTCCGTCGTAGAACTGGCCAATAAAATGGGGGTTCCGGCAGTAACGTTAACAGAGACTTTTAGTCAATTTAATGCTATGGCAATGAAAGGACGAGACTTGGAGTTTGATCGGGGGGAAAGCGAATACGATAGATATTATGGAGATCCTACTGTTAAACCTAATCCAAACTTACGCCCGCTAAATGAGAAGAAAATATATGCTGTAAAAGTAGTGCTTGCAGATTTAGGTACCTGTGGTGGACTTCTGGCAGATGAATATGCGCGTGTGTTGAACAAGGATGGTGTGCCTATAGAAGGTCTGTATGCTATTGGGAATAACTCTTCCAATGTCTTTGGACGTGTTTACCCGGGTGCTGGTGCTACGATTTCACAAGGATTGGTATTTGGATATATAGCCGCACATCATATGTCTGCTATTGAATAATAATTATAGACTAAGTCTTAAAGATAAGGTAATAACACCCTACCTCAAATTCTGCCTTGATCTTCCCAGGCCCTTTCATAGAAAAGGGCATAGCCGAGTTCTGGCTAGTCGGGATTTTGCGGGAAAAAGTATTTGTTCGGCTTGGCAATGCAACCGGAGAAGAAATGCCTGGTATTTATTTGTAGTATTAAAATAACTAGTCTACCTGGTAATATCTACCTAAAAGAACCCTGCTTCAACAAATTTCTATTGCATATCGTCCTTTTGGATCCGATGTGGAGAAAGCAGCCTATTTACTGTTGTTTAGGGATGCATTTCTACTCCAATCAAATGTGACAATTCCTACTTTTTGGATCTCGTCCTTTCAGAGACGATGTAGAAAAAGAAAGTTGCTAGAGTATGGCCTGTCTATGAAAGCCACAGAGGGAGGTGTGGGGAAATTCCTGGTATTTATAATAAAGCTTACTCATCCATTATATACTTACTATCGTATACTTTTTTACAGAGGAATATTAGTGAGATAATAGAGGGTTTATAGAGGGTTCATAGAGGTAGAGCTCTCTAAATCCTCTACTTTTACACTCTTTTATTTATACTTAAATTCTATTATTAATAGATTTATAATATATCCGTGTTCTCAATGGAATAGTACTTTTTTGAGCAGTATCTCCAAAGGAGGACGTTGCGCAACCAAATTCTATTAGATATCGTTCTTTTAGAGATGATGTTGCGCAAAAAACTATGGCCCATAAATCTATCATGTTGAACTTTCTGAATTAAGTTAGGAACAAGTTATATCCATATCGCTGAGCCAATGGAAGGATGAAAAAAAAGGTTTTTAACATTTATAATATACGACTTACCAGTTTTTGGCATTTGACTCTTCTTTATAGAGCAGGTAATCCGGAATTAGGGAGGCTGTAATAGTGGTTTTTCGTCGATTGAGATGAATAGAAGGATGTTTTTACTTAATTGTTATCTTCTTTTTGTAAATTGGTATGTTGTATTTGTTGTGGTTTTAATTGCTTGAATATCCGCATTTTGTGTAAATAATGACTCTTAAATATGTCCTAACTTCTGAAATTCGGACATATTTAAGGTCGTGTTTTTTCTTTTAATCGTGTCTATTTTACAACTTTGTATTTATGGAAGTTATGTCTTGTTGATTTTTTATCAAATGCAGATTTAAGGAATATAATCCCTAGCTATTAATGATACAAGAGCATAAATAACACTTATTGAATAAATGATTTTAGCTGATTCTTGAATAAAAAATAAAGTATTTATATGATAAAATTTTACAAAAGTTTGTTGTTCGGAGTTTTGATAAGTTTACTGGCCTTTACCGTACAGGCACAAACTTTAGGTACGGAAGATGGAGTCTATAACTTTGGCAATCTTGGTACTGATAATACAGGAGGGGCCGGCTTAAAAATACAAGGTGATAAATTTAAAATCAATAATGAGTATGTAGACGATGGAGATTTAGGTCTTTATGATGGAACTAATAAGGCTATTAATATCTCGTCAACTCTTACCATAGCCGCGGAGGGGGGAGTAACTTGCAGACGATTTACCTTTTTGGACTTAGCTCTTTATTCTTATTGGATAAATACGTATACCGCGAAAACTTATTCTCATTTTAATATTTCCTTATACGATGAAAACGCTAACTTAATAGCCTCTCATTTTATAAATGCCGATATCGAGATTGGAATTGGAAAAATTACTAAGCTAAAAAATATTCCATTTACAAATCCTTGGCCTTCTACGGGGTATGATAATGTAGCAAAAATAGAAATTACTTTTACAGCTAAAAACGAAAAACCAGAGATTTTAGGTTTTTCCAATATAACCATAGCAAATGTATCTGCGGGACCTAGTATCTTGGCAAATGGTAGTCTTAATTCTTTTTCAACCTGTGCCGGCACGGCATCTGCGGTACAAAGTTTTACGGTATCTGGTAGTAATTTAACGGCTAATCTGGTGATTACTCCTCCGGCAGGTTACGAAATATCTGAAAATGCCATTAATTATAGTCCTTCTATCAGTAAAACGCCTTTAAGTGGTACGGTAAGTAATTCTACTGTATATGTCCGTTTAAAATCAGATGCTACTGGAACGCCGTCAGGCAATATTGCAGTAAGTTCTACCGGAGCAACTACCAAAAATATAGCGGTAAGCGGTACGGTTAAAACAACACCCACGGCATCAAGTAACAGTCCGGTTGCTTCGGGTGCTACGCTTAATTTAAGTACCCCAACTGTAACGGGAGCAACTTATGCCTGGACGGGGCCTAATGGTTTTTCTTCATTTGTGCAAAATCCAAGTATTACTAATATAACAGCGGCCTCAGCAGGTACTTATAGTGTTACGGTAACGGTAAGTGGTTGTACCAGTTTGGCGGGAACAACAGTTGTAACGATAGCTGTGCCATCCGGTATTACCCCCGATGCCAACGGTATAGTAAGAGTTAAAAAAAGCGGGGCAGGCAACAAAACCGGAGACAGCTGGGCCAATGCAGCAGCCGAGCTGGCCGATGCCTTAAAAGCGGCCAAAATCAATACGGCTATCAAAGAAATCTGGGTAGCTGGGGGTACCTATAAACCATTGTATAGCCCTGAAGATGGCGCTAACTTTGGTACAGACAAAGGCAGAGATAATACTTTCCTGCTGGTAAAAGATGTAAAGGTTTATGGTGGCTTCGCCGGTACTGAAACTGCTTTAACCGATAGGAATTTAAGCTTAACGGCCAATGCCAGTATTTTAAGTGGAGACATAGATAATAACGACGCAGCTGATGGAACCATTTCAGGAAACAACACTTACCATGTGGTAATAAGTTCAGGCGATATAGGAACAGCAACCCTAAATGGTTTTACCATAAAAGGAGGTAAGGCAGATGCGGGTGGTAACACGATTACTGTAAGTGGGAACTCAATAAAGCAAAACTCAGGAGCAGGTATTTACAACTATTCTTCAAATCCATTGATTGAATATGTTAATGTGTCATACAATTTTAGTGGCGGTGGAGATGGTGCAGGAGTTGGTAATTTTAATAACTCTAGTCCAAAAATCGTGAATTCATTGATACACCATAATTCGGGTTCTTACAGAGGAAGTGGGGTCTACAACGCATTTTCGACGCCAGAATTGGTGAATGTTACTATAACTGATAATGTTAACAATCCAACCGTAGGTGTTGTGCATAATGATGGAGGTAGTGCTATTGTAAAAAATAGTATTATTTGGAGTAATACCGCTAAATCTGGAATTGAAGGTAATCCATCTATCGATGTAAAAAATAGTATTATACAAGGTGGATACGCTGGAACAGCTATACTCAATGCAGACCCACAATTTACCAATGCAGCAGCAGGCGACTATACGCTATCAGCTTCAAGTCCGGCTGTAAATAAAGGTAGCAATACCTCGTTTACCGGATTAGATGCCAATACCAAAGATCTCGCCGGAAATGCCCGTGTTTATAAATATGCCAGTGCCGGTGTGATAGATATGGGGGCTTACGAACTACAAGCCGATGCTGCAACAGCGATTACAGCAGTAACTGTACCTTCTAATGCTACTTATGCTATTGGACAAACATTAAATTTTACTATAAAATTCAGTGGAAATGTAAATGTTACCACAACAGGAGGTACACCACGTATAGTAATGACCATTGGTTCAACTACACGTTATGCAACTTATACATCAGTAAGCGGAACAGGAGATTTGGTATTTACCTATACCGTACAATCAGGAGATTTAGATACAGATGGTATTGCAGTAGGAAGTGCTATTGACCTAAATGGTGGAACTATAACAGACGGAGCATCTAACGCGGTGGTGTTGACATTAAACAGTGTAGGGTCAACGGCAAGTGTACTTGTAGATGGTATTGCACCTTCAGTTACCTCTATTGTCAGATCCTCAGGAAACCCGTCAGTAACTAAGCTTTCGCAGATTAGTTTCGATGTAAGCTTTTCAAAATCAGTAACCGGAGTTGATGCGGCCGATTTTACATTAACAATAACTGGAGGGGTTACGGGTGCTGCGGTTAGTTCAGTATCAGGAAGTGGCAGTGTTTATACCGTTACGGTAAGTACGGGAACTGGCGATGGAATCATTCGCCTCGATTTGAACAGTTCTCCAACGGGTATAAAAGATAACGCAGGTAATGATATTGCAGGCGGATATACAGCAGGCCAGAGTTATACTATAGACAAGACAGCGCCTGTAGTATCAGGTGTAACCAATAGTTGGATATACAATACCAATAAAACAATTACCTTTAATGAAGGTACAGCAACCTTGAACGGATCAGCTTTTACAAGCGGTACAACCGTAAGCGCAGAAGGTTCATTTACGCTGATTGTAACTGATGCGGCAGGTAACACCGCAACAGTAAGCTTTACTATTGATAAAACACCACCAACTACAACTATTGCAACTTTGGTCCTTTCAGATGATAGCGGCGTTTCATCCACCGATTTTATCACAAATGTTGCTGCCCAAACCCTATCAGGAACCTTAAGTGCTAACTTACAGACCGGAGAAACAGTACACATTTCGTTAGACAACGGAGCTAACTATCAGCTGGCTACTGCTACCGTAGGCTTAAATACATTCTCTTTAAGCGGGGTAACGCTATCAGGTAGCAGTACCATAAATGTACATGTAGCCGACCAGGCTGGTAACAAAGGAACGGTATATTCGCAAGCTTACACGTTGGATACACAGGCACCGGCAGCGCCGTCAACACCGGGACTGACAGCAGCAAGCGATAGTGGTGTGTCTAACTCAGACCATATTACCAATGTTACCCAACCTACGTTCACAGGTACGGCAGAAGCAGGAGCAACGATTACCTTATATAGCGGGGCTACGGTATTAGGTACAACAACTGCAACAGGTGGAAACTGGAGCATTACTTTGGCATCCGCATTGACTGATGGAGCATATAGCATTACAGCAAAGGCAACCGATATAGCAGGCAATGTTAGCTCAGCTTCTTCGGCATTGAGTATTACAATAGATACTACTCAACCTACGGTAACTATAACCAGTAATATATCTACCCTTAAAATAGGACAAACAGCTACTATAACCTTTACTTTTACAAAAGACCCAGGTGCTACTTTCACTGCAGCAAGTATTACCATTACTGGAGGAACCTTATCAGCGCTTTCAGGAACAGGTACAACTCGTACGGCCACCTTTACCCCTACCGCCAACGTAGATGAAGGTACGGTCAGTATTACGATAGCAGCTGGAAGCTATACAGACATAGCAGGAAATACTGGTTTAGCAGGAACTACACCAAGCCTGACTTACGATACCAAAGCACCGGCAGTACCAACAGGTTTAGTAGCCATTTTCGATAACCAACAGAGTGTATTAAATTGGACAGCTAATACAGAAACTGATTTAAGCTCTTATAAGATCTATAGCGGTACCAGTGCTAATCCTACCACTTGGCTCGCCACGGTAATAAAGCCGACAGTAACCTATACGCACACCGAATTAACCAATGGAACCACCTATTATTACCGCATAACAGCGGTAGACCAGGCCGGAAACGAAAGTACTTACAGTACAGAAGTAACGGCTATTCCTAAAGCGGCACAAACCATTACTTTTAATGCCCTTACCGCTAAAACTTATGGCGATGCGGATTTTGATGCAGGAGCTGCAACAACATCGGGTTTAACCATCAGCTACAGTTCTGATAACACTTCTGTAGCAACTATTGTAAGTGGAAAAATACATATTGTAGGAGCAGGAACCGCTAACATTACGGCCAGTCAGTCAGGGGACAATTTCTACAAAGCAGCAGCTGATGAGGTACAGACCTTAACGGTTAACAAGAAAATTCTTACAGCTACAAGCCAGCCAGTAAGTAAAACTTATGACGGCACTCTTACGGCTGCAATTAACTTCAATGCTTTTACTACGGCAACTGGTTTAGTGGGTACAGATGATGTATTTGTTACTTATAGTTCTGCAAGTTATGACGATAAACATGTTGGTGTTAATAAAGCTGTTACAATAAACAATCTTGCTTTATCTGGTACGTCTAAAAATAACTACAGCCTTAATGTGTTCAGTACAATGGGTTCCATTACAACTAAAACTATCAGTGTAACAGCACAGGCAGACAATCGGGCATATAACGGAACGACAACGTCATCTGTAGCTCCTGTAGTAAGTGCCCTGCAAACAGGAGATGTTATCTCGGTTCAGCCTATACAGATATATAACAACCGTAATGTTGGATCGAACAAAACATTGATCCCATCCGGGCTGGTTATCAATGATGGTAATAACGGGGCAAACTATACGGTAAACTACGTGAACAACACCAGCGGAGAGATAACCAAGAAAACTATCAATGTAACAGCACAGGCAGACAGCCGGGTGTATAACGGAACGACAACGTCATCTGTAGCTCCTGTAGTAAGTGCCCTGCAAACAGGAGATGTTATCACAGTTCAGCCTGTACAGATATATAACAACCGTAATGTTGGATCGAACAAAACATTGATCCCATCCGGGCTAATTATCAATGATGGTAATAACGGGGCAAACTATACGGTAAACTACGTGAACAATACCGACGGAGTAATCATACCGGCAATTTTAAGCTATGTAGCTACGGCAACCAGCAAGGTGTATGGCGATGCAAACCCTGTACTGACCGGAACGGTAAACGGTTTCGTAATGGGCGACAACCAAGCCAATGCCACAACCGGGACTCTGAACTTCGGCACAACAGCAACCAATGCCAGTAGCATAGATAGCTATGCTATCAATGGCAGTGGGCTAACAGCCACAAACTATATCCTTGAGCAGGCAGCAGGTAATGCAACGGCATTGACTATAACCGCTCGTCCAATAAGCATCAAAGCTGATGCGAAGAGTAAGACCTATGGGGATGACGATCCGGCATTGACCTATCAGGTTACATCCGGAAATCTGGTAAACGGTGATACCTTTACAGGAGCTCTGATACGGGATAACGGGCAGAATGCGGGCAGCTATGCCATTAGACAGGGAACAGTGGTGTTGAGTGATAACTATGATTTGAGCTATCAGCCGGAAAATCTTAGCATCAACAAGGCATTGTTAACCGTTACGGCTAACAATAGCGCTCGCTGCTATGGCACAGGCAATCCGGCGTTCAGCGTAAGCTACAGCGGGTTTAAGTATAGCGATAACGAAAATGGACTTGTTACTAAACCAGTGGTAAATACCGCTGCAACAGCAAGCAGTGTAGCAGGAAGCTATGAGCTGATCCCGTCAGGGGGAGTATCTGCTAACTATGATTTCAGTTACGTAAAAGGAACACTTACGGTGAATCCTATACCGGTTAATACTATTGTGAGCGACAAAGGAACCACTATGAGTAAAGGAGAAACAGCGATACTTACCGTAAACAGTGATAATGGGACAAGTTACAGCTGGTCATCTGCAGAAGGTATCATCAGTGGTTATAACAGTGCTGTATTAACAGTTCGTCCATTGGAAACCACCACCTATACGGTAACGGTAAGGAATAGCAACGGCTGTGAAAGTGTTTCGACCATAACCATAGAGGTGCGTAACGATTATGCTGCTATAGAAGCAGAAAACTTTATGACTCCTAATGGAGATGGTGTAAATGATACGTGGGTGATCAAGAACATAGATGCTTATCCTGCGCATACCTTAACGATTTTTGATAGGGCGGGGCGAGAGATTTATAAAGTAAGGAACTACAAGAACGACTGGGGTGGCGAGTTGAACGGGTCACAGCTATCTGGAGGTACTTATTACTATATCTTGAAATTTGACGAACCGGGAGTACAGTACCTGAGAGGATTTATAACGATAGTAAGGAGTAAATAGCATGATGAACTGTTTAGAATGTTGAATTTTTGACAATCAACTATGGTCTATCGACTATGGACTATTTAACCATGTTATTAAATATTAAAAAATGAAAAAATATATACCACTGTTATTCAGTTTGTTTTTTATGCATGAAGCGGTTGGACAGCTGAGTCCCTTAAAAGGGCAGTATTATGAAAATCCCTACCAGTCTAATCCTGCCATGGCAGGGCATTCGGGCAGTATGGAAGCTTATGCCAATTATTCTAACCAATGGAACCGTATTGCCGGTGCTCCGGTGATGATGTCGCTTTCCCTTTCAGGTCCTATTAAGGGTAATGCCTCTTTCGGTATAAACCTGAACAATGATAAGGCCGGTTTGATTGCCAAGACTCAGGTTATGGGTACCTTTGCCTATAAAGTACCGTTAACGGAAGAACAAAATTTGCGGTTTGGAGTTTCGTTGAGCTGGTCTCAGGATCGTTTGGATTATGGTATGGCCACTTCCAGCGGCATCAATGATGTGGAGCTGGCAGGGTACAATGACCGGGAAAACTACCTTGATGGTAACGTGGGTGTAACTTATCAGTACAAAAAACTGGAAGCACAGTTTAGTTACCTGAGCTTAAATGAGAAGCGTTACAGCCGTATCTCCACAGTAGATTATTCTACTTTTTATAGCTCTGTGAGTTACCAGATAGAATTTGATAATAGTTTTGGCGTAAAGCCTTTATTGGCTTACCGGGGTATCAAGAATTTTGATAATCAATTGGATATAGCCGCAGAATGGAAAGCCGATATGTTACGTTTTTATACGATGTACCACAGTAATAACAGCTTTACGGGCGGAATGGGATATGTGGATAAAGGCGGTCTACGCATCTCTGCCCTGTATAATTCAGAACCTGTAAATCTGCGTGGTTTTAGCGGAGGGATATTTGATATAGTGTTAGGCTATAGATTTGGGAAGTAAGCTATAATTTGATTAAAGCTATAAAGCCTGGGTTATGTAAAAGTAATCCGGGCTTTATAGTTATCAAAGTAAGGGAGCTCTGCATAGCAGAAAATAAACAGGGTCTGTTTTAAATATAAATTTTATGCTAATAAAATTAGTATTAGATTTGTTTTTTGGAAGATGGAGACACAAAAATTATATGCTGTTGTAGATATTGAAACTACCGGAGCTTTTGCTAAAGGTAATCGTATTACCGAAATAGCCATTATAGTACATAATGGAGATACGGTTACGCAAGAGTACCAAACCCTTATTAATCCGCAACAGGAGATACCTTACCATATACAGGCGCTGACCGGGATTGATGAAGATATGGTGAAAGATGCTCCGATATTTGAGGAGGTTGCGGCGGAGGTTTTTAATATTCTGAAAGATAAAACCTTTGTGGCCCACAATGTGTCTTTTGACTATTCTTTTATCTGCAACCAGCTAAAAGAATGTGGGTATAATCTTCAGACACCGCGTTTATGTACGGTACGTTTATCCAGAAAATACTTTAAAGGTTTACCTTCTTATAGCTTAGGTAAACTCTGCCAGAGTTTAGGTATAACCCTTATTGATAGGCACAGAGCTTATGGAGACGCAAAAGCGACGACTATACTGTTTGAAAAAATATTAAGGGAAGACGGAGAGGAGGAGGTTTATAAGGGACAACTGAAACGGGAAATACAACAAAGTAGATTTCCCAGTCATGTTTCGCCGGCTGAATTAGAAAAACTACCTGCTTCAACAGGAGTTTATTTTTTTAGAGATAAAAAAGGAAAGCTTATTTATGTGGGGAAGGCCGTTAATATCAAAAAGCGAGTAAATAGTCATTTTTCTGGTCATAATATTAGCCAACGCCGACAGCTTTTTATCAACGATATTTACCATATAGACTTTGAGGAAACGGGGACCGAGCTAATGGCACTTTTAAAGGAGTGCATCTATATTAAACAAAATTGGCCCTTATACAACAAAGTGTTGAAAAAGTACGAACCCAAGTTTGGTTTAATAGACTATACAGATGGAAGAAACGCTATTCGGTTATGTATTAGTAAACTGCCGCCTAAACATGGTGCACTGGCATATTTCAGTACAATTGCAGAGGCGAATACCTCTCTTCTGCGATTAATAGAAACCTTTAACCTTAATCATTCCTTTTGTGTTTTTTATCAGGATAAAAAAAATGATGATATAAAAAAGACTTTATCATTTCCAGTGTATAGTGCGGAATTTATAGAAGAACATAACGATAAGGCAGAACAGGCTATAGGCTCTTTGGAAGAAGATAAAACCAGTTTTGTATTATTAGATAAGGGAAGGAATACAGGTGAAAAGAGCTATGTATATTTTAAACAGAACAAAGTTTATGCATTAGGCTTTCTGGATGGAGAAAATGCTGTAATTGATATTGAAGATTATATCAAACAAGAAGATCTGTGTCAGAGTAATTTTTATATGTGCCAACTGATTAAACGTTATGCGCTGCAAAACCCTAACCGGGTTTATAAATTGTAGGCGATTGAAAGCTTAGGTAAGTTTTTTGTTCCTTTACCCATAAAAAGGGATAAAAAACTAATTTTGCTGCATAAACTAATTTTTGATGGGTATTGGTAAGCATACATTACTAAAAGTGAAATTTAGACGAATATGGTTGGGATACGCAGCCATTATATGCTTGTTTATGTCTTGCTCCAAATCCAAGACAACCACAGAAACCTCTTTTTATTATTGGAAAACAGTATTTGATATAGATAGTAATCTAAAAGCTGTAATTAACGATAATGAAATCAATAGGCTGTATGTCAGATTTTTTGACATACAAATAAAAAACGGACAGGCCATACCGCTTTCTCCTATACTGTTTAAGACAAAACCCGATATTTCTATTGTTCCCGTAATCTATATCAAAAATGAGGTGATGTTAGATTCTCTGGTAGATTTGCAAGATTTAGCTCAAAAAACTTATGGATTAATCGAGCAAATCGCAGTAAAAAATAATATCCAGGTAGAGGAAATACAATTAGATTGTGATTGGACACTTAGAAGTAAATCTAATTATTTCGATTTCATCAAAGCAATAAAAGCTGTTAGCCAGAAAAATATAACGTCTACTATCAGACTCCATCAGGTTAAATATTACCAGAAAACGGGAATCCCTCCGGTAGACAAAGGAGTGCTGATGTATTATAATATGGGAAAAATACTGCCGGATAAAAGCAATTCTATTTATGAACGTAAAACCGCTCAGCTTTATTTGAAAAGCCTTTTAAATTATCCGTTGGAATTGGATGTGGCTTTACCTATTTATTCCTGGACTATTGTTTCCAGAAATGGTACAGTAATTAACCTGCTTAGTAAAACAACAGTGCAGGATTATACCGATATAACTAAATTTCGCCCTTTAGACCCTAACCGATTCGTGGTAACTGAAGCCAATATAAAATCGGGGATGTTTCTGAAAATTAACGACACTATTAAGGTAGAGGCTATCTCTAAAACAGATATGGATGAAATGGTAGAAGATTTGAGCCGTTATTTAAAACAAAAACCTGCTACACTTATTTATTACGATTTAGATACAATTAATACGACAACTTTTACAGATGACAAAACGTTTTTTAAAAAGACTGGGGCTAGGTTTTAGCGCCGGGGTTTTAGCAGCTTATGGTATTATTTATGCCTGTGCGGATGGAGACTGGGGGTTAGAATACTCTTCTAATTTTACACCCGAAACGTATGTAGATAAAAGCTATTCGCCCCTGTTTTTATCTGGCGATACATTCTATGATATACATTATGACGATATACATTTAACACGTTTTAATGATGAAATATTAAAAGATTGGAAGGCTTATCTGGGTAAAAAAATGGATGTAAAAGCTGTGGAATACCTGTTGTTGAACGATACGGCCAATACGCTTATTAATGATTTGTACCTGAAAAAGAAAAACGCAGATCAGTCTCCATGGTTTCAGGCAGTGAATATGAAAGATAAGAAGGTAAACAGTTTTGTAACTTTTATGTACAAAGCCAAAAAACTGGAAGCATTTTCTACACAAACCTATAATTATTGGGACTATGAGAATTTTACCAGAAAACAAGCTGATCCTACGATTGTACAGGAATTTATAACAGATTATGATAAAATATCAGATAAATTCCTGAAAAACAGGTATTGGTTTCAGGTGGCCAAAGGTTATTTCTATGCTAATGATTTAGAAGGTTTAACGGCTTTTATAAATAGAACGGAAGCAAAAACGCCTAAAAACAGCTTATACTACAGAGCTTTGGCCTATCAGGCAGGGCTTTATCACGTCAGTGGGAATTATGAAATGTCGAACTATTTGTTTGCCAGAGTTTTTGATCAGTGCCCTACGTTACGGGTAACAGCAACCTATAATTTTAAACCGCAGAACGACAGCGATTTCTTTGCTTCTATAAACAGGGCAAAAGATCTTGAAGAAAAATCAGCATTATGGGCGATGCAGGGATATTATGGAGATTTGAATAAAGCCATTTCCGAAATCTATAAAATAAACCCTAAAAGCAAACACCTCGACTTCTTGCTGACCCGGTTGGTGAATGGAGAAGAATCGGTTCTTGCAGAGATTGCCTTTCAGGATTTAGAATCTTATAAAGATAGTATCCAGCTCAAGTTAGACAAAAATGCACTGGCATTGGTAAAACAGATTGCCTCAGAAAATAGAACAAAGCAACCTTATTTGTGGACTTTGGCAGCAGGTTACCTGTCTATCTTTAATAAAGATTACAGCTATGCAGCAAAAGCATTTGCTCAGGTAGAAAAAACCAGTCCTAAAACTCATTTAGCACAAAACCAGATCCGTTTACTTAAATTGTATAACAGCGTAAGTGAAACTACAAAAATGGATAAGGCTGCCGAAGGTAAATTATTAGAAGAGCTCAACTGGTTGTATAATGTTTGTCCTAAAGATACGCTTGTTCCGGAGTTCAGGTACGAAATGGCTTCGGGTTGGACCAAGGATGTGATCTCCAGACTATATGCCAAGCAAGGCAATATTATTATGGCAGAGCTGTTTAAAGCAGATCCTGATTTTTATTACCAAAATAATCAACTGGAGTCTATGAAGAAGTTTTTATCAAGGACTGATAAAAACTCATGGGAAAAATTAGCAGAGGGTGTGTATGAGACTAAATTGACTGATATTTATGAGTTTCAGGCTATTTTTAGTGCTTATAAAGACGATATAAATCAGGCTATTGTTTATATGGATCAGGCCGGGGAAAATGCGCAGACCGAGTTATTTGGAAATCCATTTAACGGGAAAATTAAAGACTGTAATGATTGTGATCATGAAGCTCCCCAAAAAGTAAAATATTCAAAACTGGCCTTTCTGAAAAAGATGAAGGAAATGAAAGAACACATAGCTAATGGTAAAGATGTTTATGCCAATAGCTTGCTTCTGGGAAATGCATATTACAATATGTCATACTTTGGCAATGCCCGTGTGTTTTACGATAGCAATAGCATACTGAATGAGTATGGTAATTTTATAGGCGACAAAAACAGGTCTATGCTAAATGGTATGAGTATGGTCCGCAAATACTATCAACATGCCTTTAAAGCGGCTAATAATAAAGAGCAGAAAGCAAAAATAGCCTACCTGATGGCTAAGTGTGAGCGAAACGATTTTTATACGGCAAATTATTTTACACAGCCTTACAGATGGTACAATCAGGGGGATGTTGATTTTATAGCCTGGCAAGGATTTCAACAATTGAGAGACAATTATTCGGATACTAAATACTACAGAGAGGTGATTAATGAATGTGGTTATTTTAGGAAATATTTGGGTATGTAGCTGCTAAGTAAGTTGTTAAAATGTAATCGTCTTTGTTCCCGGATAGTTGTGGAAGAAAGGCGATTGTGTTTTTTTATTTAGGAATATTGAAGTAAATCTTTAAAATAGGATATTCTTACTCCTTTGATTAGTACTAACAAACATCATTACATCCTTCGTTAAAAGATGCTTTAGAGAAGCCTTAGAGGAGCTCTTGAGTTTTATTGTTCCTTGTTCAGTTTTGCTTCCGTAACATTGTCTCTGAAAGGAGCGGTATTGCTGGGAATTGAAACTTCTATTTTGTCTGAATCACGGATTATACATGATTATTGGATTTTACGGATTTGGTTGGAGTGGTGCACCTGCATCAGGGTAATCTTTTGAATTGTTGCTTCTGATACCGAGAGTTTTGTTCTTGAACCCATACACTACATTTAGATAATCTCAATCTAACCCGGTTAGAGGCTGCGAAAGCTGTTTGTGATATCCTGAACTTATTAAATAATGGTAATGGGTGGGCTTTGGCCTCTGAAATTCTACTTCATCCTTTATGAATTGAAAATCTGACAAGCTGTCATTTCTAGCGACAGAAAGCTGTCTTATATAGCAGAAAGATTACTGACATATTTAGAAAAAAACTGTCAAACCGCTATTGGCATAGGCATTGATAATAGATTTATGTTCAAAAAATTGTTAAATAAAAATTTATATATCATATGTCTAAAATTATCGGTATAGATTTAGGAACAACAAACTCATGTGTTTCAGTAATGGAAGGAAATGAGCCTGTTGTTATCACTAACAGCGAAGGTAAGCGTACTACTCCATCCATCGTAGCGTTTGTAGAAGGAGGAGAACGTAAAGTAGGAGATCCGGCAAAACGTCAGGCAATTACCAACCCAACTAAGACTATATACTCTGTAAAACGTTTTATGGGTAGCAGCTACGATGAGGTTAAAAACGAAGTTGGTCGTGTACCATACAAAATAGTTAAAGGCGACAATAACACACCAAGAGTAGAAATTGATGACCGTAAATATACGCCACAAGAAATTTCTGCAATGATTCTTCAAAAAATGAAGAAAACAGCAGAAGATTTTTTAGGTACAGAAGTTTCTGAAGCAGTGATTACCGTTCCGGCTTATTTTAATGATGCACAACGTCAGGCGACAAAAGAAGCGGGTGAAATTGCAGGTTTGAAAGTCAGAAGAATTATTAACGAACCTACTGCTGCGGCTCTGGCTTACGGGTTAGATAAAGCACACAAAGACATGAAAATTGTAGTGTTTGACTGTGGTGGTGGTACGCATGACGTTTCTGTATTAGAACTAGGTGACGGTGTATTTGAAGTAAAATCTACTGAAGGTGATACACACTTAGGTGGTGATGACTTTGACCAGGTGATTATTGATTGGTTGTCAGACGAATTTAAAGCTGAAAACGGCGGATTTGATTTGACTAAAGATCCAATGGCGTTGCAACGTTTAAAAGAAGCGGCAGAAAAAGCTAAAGTTGAGTTATCTTCTACTACATCTACAGAGATTAACTTACCTTATATTACAGCAGATGCTACTGGTCCAAAACACTTGGTGCGTACGTTAACCAAAGCTAAATTCGAAAGCCTTGCTGCCAGTTTAGTAGAGAGAACAATTGCTCCATGTAAATCTGCTTTGAAAAATGCTGGTTTATCCGTTTCGGATATTGATGAAATTATCTTAGTCGGTGGTTCTACCCGTATTCCTGCAATTCAGGAAGCCGTAGAGAAATTCTTTGGAAAAGCACCTTCTAAAGGAGTTAACCCTGATGAAGTAGTGGCAATTGGTGCTGCTATCCAGGGTGGTGTTTTAACAGGAGAGGTTAAAGATGTATTGTTGTTAGACGTTACTCCACTTTCTTTAGGTATTGAAACCATGGGAGGTGTAATGACTAAATTGATAGAGGCAAATACAACTATCCCAACTAAAAAATCTGAAACATTCTCTACCGCATCAGACAATCAGCCTTCTGTTGAAATCCATATCATACAAGGTGAACGTCCGATGGCCAAAGATAACAGAACAATAGGTCGTTTCCATTTAGATGGTATTCCACCAGCACCAAGAGGAGTTCCTCAAATTGAAGTAACTTTCGATATTGATGCTAACGGTATCATTAAAGTGTCTGCTAAAGATAAAGCAACAGGTAAAGAGCAAAATATCAGAATCGAGGCTTCTTCAGGTTTATCTCAGGAAGAAATAGATAAAATGAAACAAGAAGCTGAAGCTAATGCTGATGCTGATAAAAAAGCAAAAGAAGAAGCAGACAAAATCAATGGTGCTGATGCGCTGATTTTCTCTACCGAGAAACAGTTGAAAGAGTACGGAGATAAGATTTCTGCAGATAAGAAATCAGCTATTGAAGATGCTTTAAAAGGTTTAAAAGAAGCACATGCAGCTCGTAACTTTGCAGATGTTGATGCTAAATCTGAGGCGTTGAACCAAGCTTGGGCAGCAGCATCTGAAGAGATGTACAAAGCTGGAGCCGGTGCCGAAGGACAGGAACAGCCGGGAGCTGATGCTGGTCAAGGATCTGCAAACGCAGGTGGTAGCGCAGATGATGTAACAGATGTTGATTTCGAAGAAGTTAAAGACGACGATAAGAAATAAACTGTTTAAGTTATAATAGTAAAACCCCCGATTTAAATCATAAATCGGGGGTTTTAGTTTTAAGTCGTTTTAGTTAGTTTACTTCTGCTTTTTGAGCTTCTTTTTCCTGCCTTTTTTCTTCATGTCGTTGTTGCCTTCTTTCTTTTCTGTTATGCACCTTTTCTTTGATGGTTTCGATATCGCCCTTAAAGCTATCTATAGCGTTACCTACTTTACTGACTGTATTTTTTAAAGATTTTTCTTTTTCGTTGCTAACGCCTACACTTTCTTTAATACCGGTGAATAGAGATTTCCATAAAAAACTAAAAAAAGAGGCCTCTGCTGGTCTAACATAGTAAATGTTACCTTTGGTAAACTCTCCGTTTAAATTGGGGTTTTGGGTATTTAAAACAAATATATTGGCCAGTGTAGAAACAAAACCTTGTTTTTTTAACTTTCCATCCTCATCTCGTTTTAAAACATTCACTTTTAGGTCTTTGTAATAAAATAGCATCAAACCGCGAGCAATATTTTGGTTGGCTTTTATATTGAAGTCCATTTTTTGAATATCGGCAGAAATGATCTCTGCCATACCCAAAGGTTTTACAATTTGATTTATGGCGGTACCATTAAAACTTCCGATATGGCCTTGGTAATCAAATTCCCCAATTTTACTGTTCATATAAAATGTCATTTGTAAAGTAAGGGGAGCCTTGCCAAAAATACTGGATCTTAAATGGGCAATCATCTTCGGGTTCTGTATTAAAGCTTTTTTATCATTGGCTACATTTTTTATAGTACCATTAGTATTCAGAAAATCAATTTTACCTACCTGTTTACTTTTTTGATCGAATTCGCTATAGCTGATATCTACTTTTTTTAACTGTAATTCATCTATCTTCATGTCCAAAGCCAACTTAAGTAATTGCTGATGGGGAAATTTTCCAGTTTTATTCTTGATGATTTTTCGATAAGCGTTATTATTATAAACATCAATTTTGGCATTGCTGATGCTTAAAGTTTTTGCATACAGCTTTTGACGATTTAAAAACAGGTCAAAATCAAAACCCATGATATTGATTTCGTTAAAAGTCAAATCATAACGATCTTGTGCATAACCTATTTTTTTATGGAATTGATTTTTGTTGAACCTGGGCTCCAGTTTAACTTTTTTTAAACTCAATAAGTTTTTAGAAGTAGAGAAATTCAGGTTTTCCAGTTTAATAATATAGAGGCTATCTGGTGTGACAATTTTATAGTCTTTTATATTAAGGGTAACATCTTTTGTATAATACACCCTAGATTTATCCAGAGCGGCAGAAGAATCAATTTTAATATCTGTAATGGTAATATCCAGGTTCTTTAAGGAAGTACGTTTCTGGTTGATGTTACTTTGGTTTACAAACGTAAAATTTATATCTCTAAGTTCTATTTTTCCTACATTAACATCCTTAAAAATGTCTTTTATAAGCTGATGTAAGGGCTTATTGTTCTCTTTTTCCACCTTGACGATATCGTTATAATCCCGTCGGTTATTGTAAATAATTAAGGTGGGTTTATCAATAATAATATCGGCTACTTTTAATTCTTTAGTGGTTACAGCTTCTTTGGCATTGGCATTTTTTATAACCAAAGCAGCTACTTCCAGTTCGTACAGATTATCCGGAGCAGCCTGTTTAGCATCCAGTTTTTTGTAAACAGTTGTATCAGGAATCAGTTTAAAATGAGTGAGTTTTAAATTTCCATTGATGGGATGAATGTCTAAAGTTTTATATTCAATTCTATATAAACTATCGGTAGAGCTAAGTACCGCTTTTTTTAATTGTTCTTCCAGAAGCGGGCGCCAGTTATTAGATAGATATTTTGTTAATACCAGGAATGCAATAATGGCAATAATAACAATACCCGAAATCCAAAGGATTATTCTCTTCATAACATGCTTTTGATTATTTATAATAGTTAAAATGTGAATAATGTTTTAAAATTTGATTTCAAGAACTAATTTAGAAGCTTATAAAATCTTATAAAGTATGAAGAAGATATTTTTATCGTGTATGTTGCTGCTGGCAGGTATTGCTTATAACCATACTATTGCGGCCAATGTAGACACCGTAGAAACTTTTAGTCCATCTATGAACAAAAAGATAAAAGCGGTGATGGTAACACCAGATAGCTACAAAACTAAAAAACAATTTCCGGTGATGTACCTTTTGCATGGTCATGGCGGTAATTATGCAAGCTGGATAAAATCTGTACCTGCATTAAAAGATATTGCAGATAATAACCAAATGATTATTGTGTGTCCGGATGGAAATGTATCTAGCTGGTATTTTGACAGCCCTTTATTACCGGAGTGGAAATACGAAACCTATGTTTCGTCTGAACTGGTAAGTTGGGTTGACAGCAAGTATAAAACTATAAAATCTAAAGAGGGCAGAGGTATTACGGGTTTAAGTATGGGAGGACACGGTGCTTTGTACTTAGCAATTAAACATCAGGATGTTTTTGGAGTAGCAGGGAGTATGAGTGGAGGTGTGGATTTTAGACCTTTTCCTAAAAACTGGGCTATTGCAGAAAAATTGGGAAGTTATGAAGCATATCCTAAAAATTGGAATGATCATACAGTAATTAACCTGGTGTCTTATATTAAACCAGATCTGAAATTATTGATTGATTGCGGAACGGAAGATTTCTTTTATGCGGTAAATGAGGCGTTACACAGTGTGCTTTTGGCTAATAAGATTCAGCATGATTATATTACAAGACCGGGAAAACACAATTGGGATTACTGGAGAGAGTCTATTTACTATCAGGCTTTGTTTATGAACAGGTACTTTACTTCTAAATGATGTAATTACTAAATCTATAAAAATAAAAGGGACTATATCAAAAGGATCTTGTCAGCCCGAGCGTAGTAGAGGGATCTCTTTCAGAAATACTCAGGAAAGAGATTTCTCTTCGTTATACTCATCGAAATGACAACATTTTTATTTTTGATATAGCCCTTTTTTAGGTTAAGAACCTTTATAAGGTTACTTAGCAAGTACTTCTAGCAATTGCTGAGAAGAGTTTTTAGTATCTACTTTTTTAATAATGGCTTCAATCATGCCTTTTTCGTCTATAACAAAAGTAGTTCTGTTAATGCCCATGTATTTTTTACCATACATGTTTTTCTCGACCCAAACGCCATATTTTTCCACAATTTCTTTACTTACATCAGCAACCAATGTGAAAGGTAGTTGAAACTTCTCTTCAAATTTTTTGTGCGATTTTTCGTCATCCACACTTACTCCCAATATTTCAAACCCCTTGCTTTTAAGACTTTGATAGTTGTCTCTAAAATCACAGGCTTCGGCAGTACAACCGGGGGTGTTATCTTTTGGATAAAAATACAGAACAACCTTTTTTCCAATATAATCACTCAGAGAAACCGTATTTCCATTCTGATCAGTAGAGGTAAATAGTGGAGCTTTATCTCCTTCTTTTAGTTCTTTCATAGTTTTTTAATTTTAAAACTGCAAAGAGAAATACATTCTCAAAAAGCGAATGTATTGCTGTGTTGATTGCAGGGATTACTTTTATTTTATGAAATTATATTCAACAGTTCTGATGTTGTTTTTTGCATCAGCAACCGTAAATTTAAAAACATGATTGCCTTTTTTTAGGTCTTTTTCAAAATTATGCCAAACAGTGCCGTTGCGTGGCTCATATTCCATTAACACCCAGTTTCCGTCAATATAACCATTAAAGCTCTTTATCCCGGATAAATTATCACTCATTTTTAATGAAATCCTACCAGCGCTAGCCAGGTTTGCATTGTTGCTGATGTTTAAAGGTGTTATCACAGGTGCAATGGTATCTGCTCTGAGGTAAAATTTACCTAACACACGAGGAAAAGCTCTGATATACCCATTATAAAATTCGCCACCTTGCGAAGCGCCATTTTCATTAACAATAACCAGTTTGTCTTTTAAGGCAAGATATTCCGGATTAACTTTAATTTGAAGCTCAAATCCTTCGTGGATGGGTGTAAGCTTATTGTGAATGTGATGAATGCGAGATAAAGCACTTCCTGATGGCGGGGAATTTGAATAAATAAAATCTAAATCATCATAAAAAATACCTTTGGGAAATATAGCTATCACTTCATCATTGGCGAATCTGTTATCGTTAAGGTAATTAAAATATTTACCCTTTATAGGGGCCTTTTTAGGGAGATCATTCCCATTAGATTTTATCTTGAAATTAAGGACAGATTGGTTGCCTTTATAATCACGTAATATATACTTAATGTCATGGATATTGGTATCAGTAGTTTCAATGATACCGTAATTTTTCATGGTTTTATAAAACGATGTTTTAGCGCCGGGTAAAGCAAAACCTTTTTCTATAACCCTTCCTGTAGTTAGCTTTGCCGGGTAATCTATAAATGCGTTTACAGATCGGGTATGTTCAAAATAAAGCTGATCTATAACCGTTTCGAAAATAATAGCATCATCTAAAAGTACAGTGGTACTATAAAGTCCGTTTTTATTGGCATTCCCACTAAAAAGGTCATACGCACTTACTCCAAAACCAAACCTGCCATTTACTATAAGCGGGGTGTTTTGGGTTAGCCTGTAAGTGCCATTACTGCCTGTAATTGGGATTTGCTGTTTTTTAGTCGACTCACTAAAAGGATCGTTATTAAATGTATACAGAAATAATGCTGCAATAGTAGGTTTTATATGGTCTTCTACATCAATACCAAATATTAAAGGATTAATAGTCTGTTCTGTTTTGGTGTTCCTGATTTCGAAATGAAGATGGGGGCCTCCAGAGCTTCCTGTATTACCCGAATAAGCTATGATATCTCCCTTTTTAACAGGTATTTCTATGGGAGTTAATGGTAAGTCAAGCGTGAAACTCTGGGCCGCATACTGCCTGTTTTTTGCAAATAAAGCAATGTTGGGCGAAAATTTTTGTAAATGTGCATATACGGTAGTGGTGCCATTAGGGTGGTTAATATACAGCGCATTTCCAAAACCACCAATTTGTATTCTTATTCTTGAAATATAACCATCGGCAGCAGCATAAACAGGGTAACCTTCTCTTTGGTTGGTTTTAAAATCAAGCCCGGAGTGAAAATGGTTAGACCTGATTTCTCCAAAAGAACCCGCAAGATTGAGTTTAATATCTAAAGGATTTAAATAGTAGTTTTTTGAAACCTTGGTCAGATCAAATTCCTGAGCAAAAGCAAATTGTGTTAATACTAAGAATGAAAGGACGATTTTCCTGATCATATTTACTTTACTTCGATGTTTAACAATTCTTTATCTTCAATATAACCAACCAGTTTGTCACCGATATTCAATCTGCCAACACCTACGGGAGTTCCTGTAAAAATAAGGTCGCCCTTTTTTAGGGTGATGTATTGGGATACAAAAGCAATGATTTGGTCAAAAGAAAAAATCATATCTTTTGAGTTGCCTCGTTGTTTATAATCGCCATTCACCGTTAAAGAAAAATTAATATCTCCTTTGTCGGCAAATTCAGATAGAGGTAAAAATTCGCTTACCGGAGCCGAGTTGTCAAAACCTTTGGCAAGCTCCCAGGGTAACCCCTTAGATTTAAGTTTGGTTTGTAAATCTCTTGCTGTTAAGTCCAGTCCCAGTCCAATTTCTTCATAATATTTAGAAGCAAATTTTTGGGCAATATGCTTACCTTCTTTAGCTACTTTTAAAACCAGCTCCACTTCATAATGAATGTCGGAGGAAAAATCAGGAATATAAAACGGGCGGTTGTTTTTACTTACCGCAGTATCGGGTTTTAAAAAAATAACAGGTTCGTCTGGTACGGGATTATTCAATTCTTTAGCATGTTCGGTGTAATTGCGTCCAATAGCTATAACTTTCATGGATTTATTAGTCGTAAATTAAGATTAAAATATAGTAACAAAATTAAAAAACGGCATTCCCTTGTACATATCTGATGAGAATATTTTTTAAAGAACATGCAGTTTTAGAAATAATGAGCTCCTATTAAATGAGCTCATCAAAGTATAAGCAAAAGCTGTTCCCGAAAAAGTATATGCACTACCCAATGGGGCGGCCAGCACAAATATTTCGAAATAAAATTATAAAACAGAAATTCTTTTGATAATAGATTCAGAACCAGAAACGATTCTCACAAAATATAATCCACTATTTAATTTAGAAGTGAGATTAAAAGAGTTGATCTGCTCTCCGGCACCTACTTTTTGAGACATAAGGGTTGCTACTTCATTCCCTAGAACGTCCAGTATCTTAACCGTAACTGTGTTCTCCTTATTTAAGGTGTAAGACAAGTTAATTTGGGTAGAAACGGGATTAGGATATATTTTAACATTATCTAGGCTCTTTTGAGGGTCTGCAACCAAAACCGAAGATTTTTCTGTATTGGCAGAAGTAGATTTTGTTAAAGAGGAAGACGCTTTAACAGCCGAAATTTTCATCATAAAAGACGCAAAGTCTTTATTGATGATATCGCTTGAGTGAAATTGAGGTCTGTTAGGTCTGTTATCTTTTAAATACAGGACTTTTTTGGTAGTATCGGCCATTGCAGATGTAGTAAATGCAATACAGCAAGTGTTGCCCGCCAATTGTAAAATGGCGACCATCAAAAAAACTAAACTTACTGATAGATACTTGTTTCCCATATTATATTAACAAAAATATAAAAATTAATTCAAGAAAATAAAACAAAAACTGTCATTTATACTTTTTAACAATAATTAACGTTGAAAACTGTGCCGCTTTGTTTGGCATAAAATGTTCTAAAACAGTTTTGATTATTCAATAAGTTATTACATTTGCTTTTTTAATTTCGACAAGTGTCTAAACATCATAATTTAAACAAGCTTACAGCAGCTGGAGTTCTCATTAGTTTAGGTATCGTCTATGGAGACATTGGTACTTCGCCATTATATACTTTCAAAGCTATCATAGGAGAGCGTCTTATTTCGGAAGATCTTATTTATGGAGGTGTAAGCTGTGTTTTTTGGACATTAACCTTGCAAACAACCATTAAATATTTGCTGATTACCTTAAGAGCAGACAATAAAGGAGAAGGGGGGATTTTTTCTCTTTACTCCTTAGTGAAAAGAAAAGCTAAATGGTTGGTTTTTCCTGCTATTATAGGAGGTTGTGCTTTACTGGCAGATGGAATTATAGCTCCGCCGATTACTATTTCTGCAGCAGTTGAGGGGCTGGAAATTTACTATCCTGATTTGCAAACCCTACCCATTGTAATTGCACTTATTACATTACTTTTCATTATCCAGCAGTTCGGAACATCAACGGTAGGTAAAGCATTTGGTCCTATTATGTTTGCCTGGTTTACCATGATGGGGGTGATGGGGATAATGCAGGTGGCTCAAAATCCAGCTATTATTAAAGCACTTAATCCTTATTATGCTTATCATTTGCTGGTAAACAGTCCGTCTGTATTAACCATATTGGCAGCCGTATTTTTATGTACCACTGGTGCCGAAGCACTTTATTCTGACCTGGGGCATTGTGGGCGTCCTAATATCAGAATCAGTTGGATATACGTAAAATCCTGTTTAGTTCTTAACTATTTGGGGCAGGGAGTTTATCTGAAAGGATTGGAAAATACCTTATTGGATGGTCGTAATCCATTTTTTAGAATGATGCCCGAAACGTTTTTGGTAGTAGGGATCTCTTTAGCCACCGTTGCAGCAATTATTGCCAGTCAAGCTGTTATATCGGGCTCCTATACCATGATATCTGAGGCAGTAAGGTTAAACCTTTGGCCTAAAGTAAAAATCAATTATCCAACCAACCAGAAAGGGCAGCTATATGTTCCCAGTATTAACTGGCTGTTGTGGATAGGTTGTATTTTGGTGGTGTTATACTTCAAAAGATCAGAAAATATGGAAGCCGCCTATGGGTTGTCTATTACTTTGGCTATGATGATGACTACCATCCTGATTTCTGTTTATATGGCTAAGAAAAAAATCCCTATTTATTTGATTATTCTCTTTGCTACAGTTTATGGGATTTTAGAAGGTGTGTTTTTTGTGGGGAACATGACTAAATTTCTGCATGGCGGTTGGGTAACTATTTTAATAGGACTGATTATGTTCTCGGTAATGTGGACATGGTATTCTGCAAGAAAAATTAAGAATCGCTATATGCGTTTTGATGATATTCAGAAATATTATGATGTTATTAAAGATTTGAGTGAGGATAAGACAGTTCCACAATACTCATCGCAACTGGTGTATTTAACAAGTGCAAACTTTACCAATGAAATAGAAACCAAGGTTATTTATTCAATCCTGCAAAAGAAGCCCAAAAGGGCAGATGTGTATTGGTTAGTACATGTGGATGTGGTAGACGAACCCCATACTATGGATTATAAAATAACTCATTTGATAGAGAAGAAGTTAATCCGTATAGATTTTAAATTAGGGTTCAGAGTTGACCAAAAGATTAGTTTGCTGTTCAGAAAAGTAGTAGAAGATCTGGTTGAAGCAGGAGAGGTAGATATTATGAGCAGACACCCATCTTTGAAAAAATATAATATTACCGGAGATTTTAAATTTGTGGTTCTCGAAAAAATTCTATCCAGAGCCAATAATCTGTCTTTTATAGACAGAATTATAATGGATTATTATTTCTATCTCAAGAAAGTGAGTTTGTCTGAAGAAAAGGGCTTTGGACTGGACTTAAGCTTTGTAACTCTTGAAAAAGTGCCGCTGGTTGTAGAACCACCGGATGAAAATTCTGTACTATCTCGTATATAATAAAAATTTGATGCAATTATCTTAATATTAGTTAATTGCATCTTTTTTTATTAAATAATCTACTATATCTATAGATTTTATTTTGATATTAAAATTTAGATTCTTAATATTGTCTATCAAATTAGTAGATTATGGATCAGGCTTACTTTAATATCCAAAAAATGAACCCTAGTAGACCACGCTGTACAGGAATGTGCTGTTGTAGGGCAATCTAAAATAAACTTATTCGGTAACGAATCAGTGCTCAATCAATAGGTATGTTATCATTAGATAGCTTCCTGATATCAATCCTACACACATTATTACATTAGTTAAAACAAAACATGATAGAAGAACAAGATTTGTTAGAAAAAGTAGATTTTGAAAAGTTGGAATATCAAAAGTCAACCAGAAAATGGAAAAAAATAGCTTCGTGGTCGCTGGTATTTATCGCATTCCTGTTTTTTGCTGGGTATATCTATAATCAGGTAAGTTATGAGGGATTAGACAGTTTTGTAAAAGAGCAATTTAACAAACAGTTTTTGTTTATGTTGGCTGTAGGTTTTTTTGCACAGCTTGTTGATGGAGCTTTAGGTATGGGATATGGTGTAATATCAACTACCATGTTGCTATCTGGGGGCTATAGTCCTGCGGTTATATCGGGAAGTATACATACTGCAGAAATGTTTTCAAGCGGAGCATCTGGTTTTAGTCATTACAAATTTGGTAATGTGAATAAGAAGCTTTTTAAAACGCTGTTAATTCCAGGTGTAATAGGTGCTATTTTAGGTGCATTGCTATTAGGTTATGTAGATGAAAAGCATGCAGGTTATTTAAGACCGGTTATTTCTGTTTATACATTTATTTTAGGTATCAGAATATTGCTGCAAGCCTTTAGGAGAAGCAACACAAAGCCTAAAAAAGTTAAAAGAGCAGGTTGGTTAGCTGGTGCAGGTGGTTTTCTGGATTCTTTCGGAGGTGGAGGATGGGGGCCACTTGTTACCAGTACATTAATATCAAAAGGAAGAAGTCCTAAATATGTTATTGGCTCTGTAAGTATCACCGAGTTTTTTGTGACAATGGCAAGTGCTATCACTTTCTTCTTCATTTTAGGAACCAGTCACCTCGAGTCCATAATAGGTTTAATATTGGGAGGAGTACTGGCGGCTCCGGTAGCTGCAAAATTAGTGGGGAAATTACCTGTTAAGCAAACGTTTATAGGAGTAGGGATTATTGTGCTATTATCCAGTATCAGAATAATATGGAAGTTTTTGGAAACAGTTTTATAATAAAAGGAGGGAAATACTTAAAGCATTCCCATTTTTAAATTCACAGAACAGGAATTCAATTCAAATCAGGGGTCAGCAAAGTGACGGATAAGTATAAGAATCAGGGATGAATTTTCCTACAGGAGGGGATGAATCTTTATATATTATAGATAACAATAGTTTAGTCCATCCCCGGTGTCTATTTCTTGAAAATAAAATACACGGCCAATATCAGAAATACAAAACCAATAGCATGGTTGAGTTTGAAAGTTTCCGTTTTAAAGAAAAAAATCGTGAATATTGTAAATACGATGAGCGTAATAACTTCTTGAATTACTTTTAGTTGCCAAAGATTAAAGGGACCACCATTTTCATTAAAACCGATCCGGTTAGCCGGAACCTGGAAAGAGTATTCAAATAAAGCTATTCCCCAGCTGATTAAAATAACGCTGGTTAAGCTCAGACTGCTAAACCAGTTGAACTGTTTGAATTTGAGATGACCATACCAGGCAAAAGTCATGAAAGTATTGGATAAAACGAGTAATCCAATAGTGAGTAGCATTTTTTTCATATATTAAAAAAAACAAATATAATCTTTGATATAAAAAGAGAGGAAATTTTATTGTGGGAGGCTTAAAATCAACAGATCATCGAGGTTATGAATTGTATTAAAACAAGTACATACTTGATTTTTAGCAAATATTCTCTTTAATTTGGGTTTCGTTAAAAAGTAAATAAAAAAGAGATGAAGTTTTTGGTTTCCGTGGTATTGATGTCCTTTTGCATGAGTTTTACTTCTTGTAGCGAAAATTCTGTAAAACAAAATGATACCCTTAAATCTGTTAAAGCAGAAAATAATAAAACATCAGAAGCAAAAGCAGAGCTGGAGAAAAGTAAAAAACCAGTTTGTTGCCAGTCAAATATCCCTTCACGGTTTTAGACCCGGAATAGATTTTCTTGTTAGATCTGCCAATCGATAGGTTCAAGTCCCTGTTGTTCTAAATATTTATTGGTTTTACTAAAAGGGCGCGATCCAAAGAAACCGTTATAGGCAGAAAAAGGAGAGGGATGGGCAGATTTGACTATAAAATGCTTGCTTGTATCAATTAATCTTGCTTTTTCCTGAGCAAATCTTCCCCACAATATAAATACAACCCCGGATTTATAATCCGAAACAGCTTTGATAGCCGCATCGGTAAATATTTCCCAGCCTTGCTTTTGGTGAGAAGCTGCTTTACTGGCCTCAACAGTTAAAGTAGCGTTTAATAAAAGAACACCTTGTTGAGCCCATTTGGTAAGATTCCCTGTAGAAGGAATTTTAAATCCTGCTATATCTTGTTCCAGTTCTTTGTATATATTTTGTAAGGATGGCGGAAGTCTGATGTTATCCTTCACGGAAAAAGATAATCCATGAGCTTGACCATAGCCATGATAAGGATCTTGACCGATTAGTACAACTTTAACATGATCAAATGGTGTAAGGTTGAATGCATTAAAAATCTCGTTACTAGGAGGGTATATAATCTTCTTTTGTTGTTTTTCTATCAACAGAAAAGACTTTAAACTCTTCATATAATCTTTTTCGAACTCGTTACCAACAACCTTTAACCAGGAAGATTCTAATTGTACACTCATTTTTTGACCTTTATTTATGAATAGCAAATCAAATAACCGATATTTGCAGACGCTAAAATAGGAATGCTAGGTTAAAATGAAAAGTACTTTTATTTTAGAGATTAAAAAAGAATTGATTTTAGGAAGAAGATATGCCAAATTTTATTAGAATTATTCTGGCGGCAGTAATTTTAGGAGCAGCCGTAACATTAATGGTGTTTTCGCACTGGGGATGGGGGATTTTATTGGTTTTTGTAGCTTTATTGGTTTTTGTAACCTATATTTTTAATGAGAAAATGTTGATGGCCCAATGGCATCTCAGAAAAGAAAATATGGATAAAGCTCAACAATGGTTAAATAAAATCAACAACTATGAAAAAGAGCTTTATAAAGGACAATGGGGGTATTACCATCTGTTAATAGGTTTGATAGAGTCAAGAACATCACCTATGAAATCCGAAAAATATTTTAAGAAAGCATTGCAGTTTGGTTTAACCATGGATCATAATATAGCTTTGGCAAATTTGAGTTTAGCAGGAGTAGAGATGGCAAAACGTAATAAACGCGAAGCACAACGTTTATTAAAAGAAGCAGAGAAAGCAGATAAAAATAAACTAATGGCCGAGCAGATTAAGATGATGAAGGGTCAGATGAGTATGTTAGATAAAACGCAAATGGTGCAGGGAGGTAGAGGCCGAGGAGGATTTAGACAATATTAATTAAGATATGAAAACAAAAAAGGAGTACTTTAAAGTACTCCTTTTTTGTTTTATAGTAGTGACTTTAAAATTTGATTTAGATTGGTAAACATAAACTTATTACAGTTTAAAATGTTAAATTGCTAATAATCATTAAAATGAATTGCTATGACTGAAAGAAATTCTATGACCACCTTGTCTGAAGTACTAAATAAACTCAAAAATGAAGGTTATACGGTAGATTTCAACCTTAGTGAAAACTGTTTGGTATGTGCCGGAAATTCACTAAAAATTAACCCTGATGAATTTGTTGTCGATAGGCATTTCCGCTTTGAGGGCAATACAGATCCTGGAGATGAAGCCATTGTTTATGCAATATCTTCCGCAAAAAATAATATTAAAGGGGTATTGGTGAATGCTTACGGGATTTATAGTGATGATATGACTGATGAAATGGTTAAGGCCTTATCTAAGAAAAACCCATAAGTATTATATATAAGGTTAAACAAGAAGAAGGCGTCTGGAAAGATTGCCTTCTTTTTTTTATAGCTATTTTTTTGATTTGGAGTTCTTGGGGGCTGTGGTATCATCAGGTGATTGATGTTTGCATTATCGACATTGTTCCTTACAATACTATACTTTTTTATGCAGTCAAATGCTTATAAGCTTTGAATTGGTGTTGTTAACTAAAAGAGAATTAAATTGCATTTTATGGTGTTTGTTTTGTTTTCTTGTTTATATATTTGGAGCTATAAAAATATTATGATGAATTATAAGTCTATTTTAACCTTTTTTTTGTTTTTATTATGCGTCTCTGTTACTTATGCGCAGGTAGATACTTTATTTATAAATGGAGAAAGAATTCCGTGTAGCGTTAAAGAAGTTACAGCTGATGCGGTAAAGTTCTCTTATCCCGGAGAAGATTTACTCAATACTGTGTATAAAAATACAGTTCAGCAAATAAAATTCAAAAGCGGCCGTACGCAAACCTTTATAGAAGCTTCTTCTTATAAAAAAGTATCATCGGTAGATGATTATGATAATGTTACCATGACTTCTGTAGAATCAGAAGTAAAAGGTTTATATAAATTAGGAGAGGTGAGTTCAAAAGCGAAAGGAACTACTACATTGTCAAATCAGGAAAGAGTAAAAGAAAGAGCTTATAGGAAACTGAAAATCGAAGCCGCAATGTTGGGGGCAAATATTGTTTATCTGACCAATCAAAGAAGTGAGGGTAATAAATTTGGAGGTTACTATCAGTCAGGGTCTTCTGCAGAAACTAACCTAACAGGAGTTGCTTATACTAACCAGTTACCCAGTATTGAAGATTTTAAGAAATTAACAAATGGTAAGTCTGATTTTGTTGTAGTTGAAGAGACTAAAATGTGGTCTAGTGATAGCGATATGTCAAAATCTGCAATTAAAAAAGATTTTAAAGTATTGGATATCGTTAACGATAATGGTATTATTACTATTAATGGAGAGTTAAGTGGAGTAAAGAAATATTCTAAATTCAGATTAGTAGGATTTACCGCAGATTCTTTTAATATCTATTACAAAGATAAAAGCACTGTTTATAATTATAAAGTGCAGTTTAAATAAAATAGAGCTAGTTTTTATAAACAAAAAAGGTCGAGATTTCTCTCGACCTTTTCTGTTTATAGTGTGGAGTCGGAGGGATTCGAACCCTCGTCCAAACATGGGATTAGTTGCGCTTTCTACATGCTTATTTTGTGTTTATTTGTCGGGATAAAGTTGGCCACAAACAGCCTGCATTAACCTTAGTTTCTAAAATTGTCGGGATACTATCGAAACATTTGTATCCTTATTCCAACATTTCGGTGCTCCTGGTTCAGGTGTCGTTGGCTAGAACCCCTGAGGAACATCCTGCTTCCGCTACTGTAGCGAGACTAGGGCAAATCTTAAATCTTTAAGATTAAGCAGCAAGAGCGTAATTATTTTCGCCTTTTATTGTTTAAGAACCCTGATTATAGTGATGTTTTCTCAATTCACTGCATGCTTACACACTTATCGTCCATCCTGTCAATTCCGGTCGACCCCGTTGTAATGCTTACACAAAGGTAAGCATTTTTCTATAAATGTACGTTAGTCAGTTTTTTATCTGACGCTAAAGTTCTGCCCGGATATACTTCTAAAGCCTTTTCAAGACAAATCATGGCATTAGTCAAATCTGTTTGATTAAGAACATAAGCCATCCTTACCTCATTTTCTCCCACACCTTTTGTAGCATAAAAACCTGTAGCAGGTGCAAGCATAACGGTCTGGTTTTCATAAGAAAATTCTTCCAGCATCCATTTACAAAATCTATCCGCGTTGTCAATAGGTAATTTAGCTACTACATAAAATGCACCGCCCGGATTGGGGCAAAAAACACCTTCCATTTTATTAAGAGAGCTCACCAGAATATTTCTACGTTTCTCATATTCCTGGTTTACCTCTTTAAAATATTCATCAGGGGTATGAAGTGCAGCAGCCTCACCTGCAATTTGCTCTACCAATCCAGGACTTAGTCTGGCCTGAGCAAAACGCAGGGCAATTTCCATCACGGCTTTGTTCTTGGTAATAATGCACCCTAATCTGGCGCCACAGGCACTATAGCGTTTAGAAACGGTATCTATAATAATAACATGATCCTCCAATCCATCAAAATGCATAGGTGAAAGAAATTCTTTACCTTCATAGCAAAACTCTCGGTATGCTTCATCAGCAATAATATAAAGATCGTGTTTTAAAGCAAGTTCTTTTAAATCCAAAAACTCTTGTCTGGAATATAAATATCCGGTTGGGTTATTTGGATTACAGATCATAATGGCTTTTGTTTTCGAAGTGATAGATTTCTCAAACTCGGCAATAGGAGGTAAGGCAAAACCGTTATCTATTACAGAAAGTATAGGTTTTACTACAGAATCACTCTGACAAGCGTATGCATTATAGTTAGCATAAAACGGTTCTGGTATAATGACTTCGTCACCCTGATTAAGACAAGTCATTAAAGAAATAATAATAGCCTCAGACCCCCCGGTTGTTACCAAAATATCTTCTGGTGTAATGTTGTATCCTAATTTGTTATAGTATTGGGCCAAAGCTTTTCTATAGGCGACAGTCCCCTCAGATGCGGTATAGGCCCATACTTTAAAGTCGATGTTTTTTATCGCATTTAACATAACGGCCGGTGTCTCAATATCGGGTTGACCGATATTCAGATGATAAACCTTCTTTCCTTCCGCTTTAGCTTTCTCGGCTAGCGGTGTGAGCTTCCTGATTGGCGAAGCTGGCATCTGTTTCCCTTTTTCAGATATCTTTGGCATAATTCCACAAAATTAGTGGTGTTTTTTAAATTGTTATTTAGTTTCAGAATGTATATATACAAAGAAAAGCCTTTTCTGAAATTACAGAGAAGGCTTTTCCTGAATTTTAATGCGTTAAATACTAGTTGGCGGCTGCGCTAACAACCTCTCCCTTTATGTATAACATTTTTACAGGAGTTTTGGAATTGGACGTGATTTTAACAAACTTGTTAAAAGGAGCCAAAGCAGCAGCATTGTACGTTAATGTAATAGAACCAGATCCACCTTTTGGTACCGGAGTTCCTTGTTTAGGTTCAACATTAGGAACCGTACAACCACAGGTAGACTCCACATTAGAAATAATTAAAGGCTCATTTCCAACATTGGTATATTTAAAAGTAAACGAAACCGGTTTCCCTTGAGGGATTTTTCCAAAATCATACGTTTCTTCTACAAATTTAAACTCTGCTTTATTGTCTTGCATAGCGGTAAAGCCAATGAAAGAAACAAGTATGGCAGCGATAAAAAATAATTTTTTCATAACCAAATTAAATTTATTCAAATGTAACAATCTCAAAAGATGTTCCAAATATTTTAGTGAAATAAGATTGTAAAATTCGACATACCCAATGATATTTCCTATTTTTGAAACGAACGGACAGTAATATTAAGAGAGCATGCAATACAAAGTAACCAATCAGTTTGATACTTCGGAATTGAGTTTTGAGGACTTTAAAGCGATTGTTATAAAAGATTATAAAATAGCATATGAGAGTCGTCAGGTAAGTTTGCAAGGCAGAAAAGAGGCGTTGACAGGAAAGGCGAAGTTCGGGATATTTGGAGATGGGAAAGAAGTAGCGCAAGTGGCCATGAGCAAAGCTTTTAGGAAGGGAGATTGGCGTTCGGGATATTATAGAGACCAGACCGTTATGTTTGCTACTGGGATGGCAACTATTAAAGAGTTTTTTGCCCAACTGTATGCAAATCCTGATATAGAAAAAGAGCCTCATTCTGGTGGAAGACAAATGAATGCACATTTTGTAAGCAGGTCCCTGAATGAAGACGGAAGCTGGAAGAATTTAACAGAAATGATGAATTCAGCTTCAGATATATCGCCAACAGCTATGCAAATGGCTCGTTTGGTCGGTCTGGCACAAGCATCAAAACTCTATCGGGAAAATCCGGAACTAAAAGAGTTTACCAATTTTTCTATCAATGGAAACGAGGTGGCTTTTGGGACCATAGGTAATGCCTCAACATCCGAAGGCCTGTTTTTTGAAGCGGTTAATGCCGCCGGTGTATTACAGATTCCTATGGCTATTTCTATCTGGGATGATGGTTATGGGATTTCTGTTCCTAATAAATACCAGACCACTAAAGAAGATATATCAGAAGTTCTTCAGGGTTTTCAGAGAACAAAAGACAAGCCGGGAATTGAGATTTTTAAAGTAAAAGGATGGGATTATGTAGCACTTTGCGAAACATACGAAACTGCTATAAAAATTTGCCGTGAAGAACATGTTCCTGTACTGATACATGTTACAGAAATGACCCAGCCTCAGGGACATTCTACTTCCGGATCTCACGAAAGATATAAATCAAAAGAAAGACTGGAGTGGGAAAGAGAGTACGATTGTATCGCACAGATGAGAAAATGGATGCTCGAATCAGCTATCGGTACAGAGGAAGAGCTTACAGGATTAGAAGAGGAGATTAAACGGGAAGTCAAAGTAATTATTAGAGAGGCTTGGGTTGAGTTTATTGAAGAGGTAAAAAAAGAACGTAACCGTGCCATAGATTTATTGGAAGATTTAGGGCAGGAAATCCCTGAGATCAAAAAAATAGCTTTGATCTTTAAATCCGAAATAGAACCCTTACGAAAAGAAATATTTAATGCAGTACGTAAAGCTCTGCGAGTAGCTAGAAGCCATGAGTCTCAGGCTAAAGAAAATCTGAAGAGCTGGTACGAAGAGCAAAAACAAATCAATACAGAGCGTTATAACTCTGGACTTTTTTCAAACACAGCCAATTCTCCTTTAAAGGTAGAACAGGTGAAGCCTGAATATTCTGAAAGTTCTAAAATGGTGGACGGTAAGGATGTTTTGAATGCTTGTTTTGAAGCAAACTTCGAGAAAAATCCATTGCTGGTAGCCTTTGGAGAAGATTTAGGGCTTATTGGTGATGTTAATCAGGGATTTGCCGGGTTACAGGCAAAGTTTGGAGAAATTCGTATATCCGATACGGGCATACGTGAAATGACCATTATGGGGCAAGGATTGGGATTAGCCTTAAGAGGATTCCGCCCAATTGCCGAAATTCAATACCTGGATTATCTTTTATTTGGCTTAAATGTTTTAAGTGATGATTTGGCTACGCTAAGTTACCGTACAAAAATTGGACAGATTGCCCCTATGATTGTTCGTACAAGAGGACATAGGTTAGAAGGTATTTGGCACTCGGGCTCACCCATGGGCATGATGTTGGGGTCTTTAAGGGGGGTGCATTTATGTGTGCCCCGAAATATGACACAGGCAGCAGGTATGTATAATACTTTATTGAAGGGCGATGAACCTGCGGTATTGGTAGAATCTTTAAATGGTTATCGTTTAAAAGAGAAACTACCTGATAATATAGGCGAATTTACTGTGTCTTTAGGTGAGGTGGAAGTTTTATCTGAAGGGAAAGACGTTACCCTGGTTTCGTATGGCTCTGTATTGAAACAGGTAATGGAAGCCGTAGAAGAATTAAAAGCAATGAACATTCATGTAGAGGTTTTAGATGCACAAACATTGATGCCTTTTGATATGGCAATGGATTGTGCTAAATCTCTTGAAAAAACGAATAAATTATTAGTAGTGGATGAGGATGTACCGGGAGGAGCTTCTGCTTATATTTTGCAAGATATTCTGGAAAGGCAAAAAGGTTATTATTTGTTAGATGCACAACCCCAAACGTTGACAGCTAAAAGCCATCGTACCTCATATGGTTCTGATGGCGATTATTTTGGCAAGCCAAGTACAGATGATATTATAGAAGCCGTTTATCAAATGATGAGCGAATCTAATCCTTCTCAATTCCCTCCATTGTAAAAATAAGTTGGTGCTATAGCTTTTAAAAACTATAGTACCAACCTATATTTAACCAGCCTAAATGAGTACTGGTTTTTTGAGTTACTTCTTCCATTCTGTAATCAATACCAGCCTCTACTTTATTGCTGTCGTTGATATAATAACCTAAAGAAGTTAAAGCTCTGATTTCTGTATCAAAAGTTTTTTTCTGTAAAGTTCCAAGTATCTCGCTGCTGAATTTCAGGTAAAACTCTTTAGGGTCAATGCTTTGTCCCTGTAAAGACTTATCAGTGCTTATTCGGTATCTAATTCTAAATCTGGGGTCGCTATGAGCAGAAAATGTTTGATCTGTTCTAAATCTATGTCCCAATCTTACCTTGTTTATATTTTGTATGATGGAGTATTGCTGTATCATTCTATGAGTAGTCTCTCCATCCTTTAACCTAATCAAATAGCCCAGGCCAACAGCATTTAAAGAATTTATTTTCTTAGATAGTACTAATTCTAGATCGCTGCGTTCATAATCGTATCCAAACAACATTTTTTCATTCGTTTGGCCCTGATAGAATATCTGTCTGGTTTCTAACTTCGCGTTCAGTTTATAGTTTTTTTGCAAAGACACATCGCTATTCAATTGCGATAGTATGCCTAGTTTATAGTCGTTTTGCGCCATAACCTGCTGCACCATAAAAAAGGCGCATATAACTAACGAAAAATAAATCTTCATTTTAAAAAATAAGGTTATTGGGGTTTCTTTGGATAATGGTGTATTCTTTTAATAACTCTCCTTTTGAGCTGAACAAAAATTCATAAAACTCAACTTGGGATTGATGCTTTCCTCTAACCTCAATTTCAAAGTTTGTTGTGAATTTTAAATCAGATACTTTTACTTTATCAATCAGCTTTTTTGTGGTGGTTTCGTCTGCCAACCATTGTACCTGTACCTTTTTTATAGAAAAAGAAGTGAATCTTTCCTTTAAATGGTTTTCTATTTTTAGACGGGCTTGATCAGGAATCTGATTAAAGCTGATAATATATTCTGTATCCAGGAGAGTCCCGTCTGTATTAAATTTTATGCTGTATAAATACCCTCCAAACCTTAGTTTTGCTTCTAAAAAATAGGTAGAGTTACCTTCTTCTTTATACCATTTTACCTTGGTGTCGGGAAAACATTCCTGTATAAAATCTACAGCCTGTTTGGGGACCATAGAGGCTTTTATCCGGTATTCCTTTTCTATCTTTTGCTGTGCAGAAGTTTGCAAACTCAAGGTTAAAGCAACCAGCAGGCAAAAGATTTTTATAGAGGTATTCATGTTAGCTTATTGCGAATCGTATATTATAACTTTTTCGAAAAAAATCTTGAATTGATCAAGAAAGGCCAAATGTATAGCGTGTGTTTGGTAAACATCGTGTCCTGCCAAATCATCAAATGTAGTTAATAACGAAAAAGTATAGGTATTGTCAACTACAGCTCTTTCAATAGGGGCCGGCACTCCGATATGTATAGATGTGACAGTTTCTATATTTTTTAAAGATTCTAGGCCTTTTCTGAAGGCTGTTCTTTGTTCTCCCGAAGTTTCGGGTTTAAGCCAAAATAATACGTGATGTGTTAGCATGTCTTTAAATTGTAATTTGATATTTCAAAGATAACTATTCTGCATGCAACAATAATGGTTAATTGTCATGACATTATACTAAGCGTTTTAGATACTTTTTATATTGCTTAGATAAGGTTATATTTATGGGAAATCTATTATTGAAGATTAATTGTTATTGGTGATATGATTAGCTTTAATGGTTTTTTAGAGTATTTAGCAACGGTTATTTCTAATGCTTTTTTATTTTACGATAGATTTAATCGTTTTAATTTTCCAACCGAGTATTCTTATCAGATAGCGTGTAAGGATTTTATACGTTAAGCCCCGGTTTTCCAAGATCGGGGGAAGTTCAGATTTTTAGAGAGGTATATAGGTGGCGTACTTACGTATAGCTACGGATTTAATGTGCTTTCAATTGTTTAATCATTTAAAATAATCAAAATTGTTATGGAAAACGTAGAATTGAAATTATCCAAAGGTGTTTACAGTATGTTGAAGGACTATTTGAAGTCTAACGTAAACAAGATGTCTGATTTTAACAAGCAAAAATTAACCAATGAACTAGGTGTTGCAGAGGTGCTTACAGAAAAAAGTATTCCGGAAGGCTTCGTTTCTGTGAATACGAAGTTGAAGGTGGTAGAAGAAGAGTCGGGAAAGGAGCTTGAATTTACGCTGGTAGAACCCAAAAAAGCGAAACAAAGCATTAATAAAATATCGGTATTATCTCCAATAGGAGTAGCACTTTTAGGATATAAAGTAGGAGATAAGGTTTCCTGGGAAATGCCGGATGGTATTAGAAATTATGCTATAAAAGAAGCCTCTTTTGTGAATTAACAGGCGGTAGGTTAATTTTTACAGAAAGAAGTAAGCGGAGTCGAAATGCATGATGAATAATATAGCAACTTCGACTTCGCTTATTTTATTTTAGTGATGGTGTTTTATTTTAATCCAGCTTTTTAAGTTCGCTCATTACAAAATTAGCGAGCTCACGAATGTAAGAGGCACTAAAATTAAATTCAATTCCGGCGGTTTGATATATTTCTTTAATAGATTTTGTGTAACCTAATTTTAAAGCATTCATATAATTCTCTAAACCTTGTTCCGGTTTTTCTTTATAATTTTTCCAGACTGCAATAGCGCCTAATTGAGCAATTCCGTATTCGATATAATAAAACGGTACTTCAAAAATATGTAACTGTTTTTGCCATAGGTTAGAAAAAGCTTCTTCATAGTCCGTCCAATCAACAAAGTTAGCTCCAAATTCAGAGAAAATCCTTCTCCATGCCGTTGTTCTTTCTTCAGAAGTATGTTCAGGGTTTTCGTAAATCCAATGTTGAAACTTATCTACTACAGCCACCCAGGGCAGAGTTTTTAAAATATCTTTTAATTGATACTGTTTAGCTCTTTTCAGATCTTCTGCGTTGTCAAAAAACTCATCCCAATAATCCATAGAAATTAATTCCATAGACATAGACGCCAGTTCTGCAACTTCCGAAGGGCAGTGTTTGAAATCATTAAGCTCCAGATTGGCAGTTAAAAAAGTATGCACCGCGTGGCCACCTTCGTGAACCATCGTTGTTAAATCACGGAAAGATCCTGCCGAGTTCATAAAAATAAACGGAGCTCCTGTTTCTGCTAACGGGTAGTTGTAACCGCCGGGAGCTTTGCCTTTTCTGCTTTCAACGTCAAATAAGTTGTTAGCCTTCATAATTTCCAGCCTTTCGCCCAGATACGGATTTAATTTACGAAAACAGTTTATAGATTTATTTATCAGTTCCTCACCGTTTTCAAAAGGTCGTAAAGCCGGTTTACCAGACGTGTCTACTTCTGTGTCCCATGGTCTTAAAGCATCAAGATTTAAAGCTTTTTTTCGTTCATCAGCTTGAGCTGCCAAAATAGGAACTATTTCCAATTGTACAGCTTTATGAAAATCAAAACAATCTTGTACCGTATAGTCAAACCTGCCCAAAGCAGCAAACATATAATCTCTGAAATTAGAAAAACCAGCATTAACAGCTACCTCATGTCTCAGTGTTTTGAGTTTGTTGAACAAGCTATCCAGTTCATTTTTGTCCTGAAGTCGTCTTATTGTAATACTCTCCCAGGCTGTTTTCCTCTTCTCTCTGTCTAAATCCTTTAAAAAGTTAGCGGCTTGTTCCAGAGTATATTCTTTGTCGTTGATAATAACAGACATTGCGCCAGTAATTCCCTGATATTTCTGTTGCTCAACCTGTATTTGTGTCTGTAAAGGAATATTCTCTTCCCTGAAAAGTTCCAAAGCTTTTTTTACACCTCTCAAATAAATAAAATACTTGCTTTGATCCAGTGCTTCAAGATAAGCGGAAGAAATTAGTTTTTTATTCAGTTCGTTTTGAAGAGGGGCAATCTTAGGCTCTATCTCCGTAGCAAAATATTGAAAACTTTTTACCAGTTCTTCGTTTGCCGTATCACAAGTCATTTTAATATATCTCCAGGCAAAATCCTCTTCTAAAGTAGCCTCAAGTTCACTTCTGTCTTGCAACCATTTTTCAAGTTCGGTAACAGAATTTAAAGGTCTGTTTACCAGTTCGGTAAATAAAGGTTCAAGATTTTCCCATTTAATTTCAATATTATGGGGAACAAAGGTTTTCTCTTTTTTCTTTATTATCATAATGATCTTATAAAAACGTCTAATAAAAAGCAAATGGCAAAGGCAACTGAAGCAATTCCATTAGTAGTCATAAATGCAAAATTCACTCTGGAAAGGTCGTTGGGTTTTACCAATCTATGCTGGTAGATTAACATACTGATGAATATAACCAGGCCAATATAATATATCCACGAAAGTGGAGTAATAAATACCGGAATAATTACAAATAGGGCTGACAGTACATGTAATATATTACTGACCCGAAGTGCATTTTTTGTTCCCAGATAGGAAGGAATCGAGTGTAGTTTAAGGTTCCGGTCAAAATCTTCGTCCTGAAGCGCATAAATAATGTCGAAACCACTTACCCAACACAATACTGCACAAGAAAATAGTACCGGAAGTATATTAAACTCTCCCGTAATTACCAAATAAGCGCCAATAGGAGCTAAGGAGAGACCTAATCCTAAAACTAAATGGCATAAAGCTGTAAATCTTTTGGTGGCACTGTAACCTAAAACAACTAACAGGGCAATTGGCGATAGCCAAAAGCATAGTTTATTAATAAACCAGGTAGCGGTTATAAATAGAACACAATTTATAATGGTAAAGATGAGGGCATTTGTTGCCGAAATTTTACCTGCAGGTATTTCTCTAACTTTGGTTCTGGGGTTAAGGGCATCAATATCCCTATCCAGATACCTGTTAAAAGCCATAGCTGCATTTCTGGCAAAAACCATACATAACACCATTAACAGTAGTTTTTGCCACGAGAATGAATGATCTGTTGTGCTTATTGCCAAAAAGAATCCAATAAATGCAAAAGGCATAGCAAATATGGTATGCGAAAAAGTGACTAACGATAAGTATTTTTTCATGTTAACTTAAGGGTGCTGTTCGTTTATCTTTAATCCGGCTTCGGGAATTTGAAAATGCGTATTTATTTCTGCTATAAGACCAAGTACTTTTTCTCTTCCAAATTTAGTTTCAGCAGAAGTCAGAATCATCTCTGGAACATCTTCAAAGTATTTAAGCAGCTCTTTTTTAAAGGTCGCCATGTTTTGTTGAGATTTAACAACGCCCTGCTTGTCTGACTTGGTGAAAACCAGGATAAAAGGAATCCCTTTTTCTCCAAGATTACAACAGAACTCTACGTCTATTTTCTGAGGCGGCAATCTGCTGTCTATCAATACAAAAACACATTGTAGGCTTTCTCTTTTCTCAAGATAGTTCTTAATAAATTTAGCCCATTGTACTCTGTTGGTTTTAGAACTTTGAGCATATCCATATCCGGGGAGATCTACCAGATACCATTCGTTATTAATTAAAAAATGGTTGATAAGCTGTGTTTTTCCCGGTTTTTGAGAGGTTTTGGCCAACCCCTTTACTTCAGTGAGCATATTGATCAAAGAAGATTTGCCAACGTTAGACCTGCCAATAAAGGCATATTCCGGTAATACACAAGGTGGTAATTTACTTATTTGCGTATTGCTGACTGTAAACTCTGCAGATTTGATAATCATCCTGCAAAGATAAGGTTTTAATAATTTATGGATATGGTTAAAACAAAAACATGAAATACGTGTAATTATACTAACTTAGCTATTTTTTAAACAATCTTTTTATGAGAAAAACAATTATTACAAGCGTATTTATGTTAGGATCTTTATTGGCGGTCGCACAAAATAAAGATGAAGTTAAAGAAGGGTGGAGCAAAAAAGGAAATATATCTCTGCTATTCAATCAATCAGCATTCAATAATTGGATTGCAGGGGGCGAGAATAATGTTTCTGGAACCCTGGGATTGAATTATGATTTCAATTATAAAAGAGGCCAGAATACGTGGGATAATAAAATTATTGGAGCCTACGGATTGGTAAGAACTAAAAATTCGGAATTTGCTAAAAAAACCGATGACCGTTTGGAATTAAACTCTTTGTATGGTAGACAAGCTTCTGGTAACTGGTATTATTCAGGGGTTTTAAACTTTAAAACACAGTTTGCAGAAGGCTACAACTACGGTACAGATAATAATGGTAAGGAAATCAGAACATCTTATACCAATTTCTTTTCTCCGGCTTACTTAACTTTTGGTCCCGGTATGCTGTGGAAAAAAAGTGATAATTTAAAAGTGAATTTAGCCCCTGCTACTTCTAGAATGGTGTTTGTTGATAAAAACAGAACATTGCCAAACGCCAAATATTTTGGGGTAGAAGAAGGTAAAGGAATGAGATATGAATTAGGTTTTTATACCTCAGCCTATTATAAATTAAATTTGATGGAGAATGTTTCTATGGAAAATATTCTTAGCCTTTATGCAGATTACCTGGATAAACCACAAAACGTAGATATTGATTATCAACTTAATTTAGTAATGAAAATCAATAAATATTTGTCAACTAATTTAGCCTTCCAAACTGTTTATGATGATAATGCTTTTGCAGGATTTCAGATCAGACAGGTATTTGGGGTAGGTGTTAACGTTGGTTTTTAGTATTTAAATATTAAATCAGGTTATTCAAAAGCCGCATCAATCCAGGTTGATGCGGCTTTTACTATTAAGAAGGTAATTGTTGAGAACTATTGTTAAGTAGAAAAGAGTCCTTGGTTTTTTTTTAAAGCGACATAAAATATCTGAGCGATATTTACAAAAGCATAACCGTAAATTGTTTTATCTTTGCTCACAATCATGGCAGAAAACATCACTCCTTATAAAAATCAGCAAGCTGCAAAAAAAGAGCAGGTAGCAAACATGTTCGATAATATTTCCAAGACATACGATTTTCTCAACCATTTTATGTCTCTGGGAATAGATATAATATGGCGGAAAAAGGCAATAAAAGAACTCAAAGAATTACAGCCTAAACTGATGCTGGATGTAGCAACAGGTACCGGAGACTTTGCTTTTGAAGCCATAGATGTATTGAAGCCAGAAAAAATAATAGGAGTCGATATTTCAGAAGGCATGTTGGAAGTAGCCAAACAAAAAATACAAAAAAGGCAAAAGCAGGATGTGTATGAGGTAAGAATGGGCGATTCGGAAAAGCTACTATTTGATAACGATACCTTTGATGCAATTACCGTAGCTTTTGGTGTAAGAAACTTTGAGCACCTTGAAAAAGGTATAGCAGATATGTATCGTGTTCTTAAACCCGGAGGAAAATTGGTCGTTCTCGAATTTTCAAAACCAACTGTTTTTCCTATAAAACAAGGTTATAATTTCTATTTCCATTATATATTACCTTTAATAGGACGGTTCTTTTCCAAAGATTCAAGCGCTTATACTTATTTACCAGAATCAGTAGAAGCTTTTCCAGACGGAACAAGGTTTACAGATCTGTTAGAAAAAGTAGGTTTTAAAAACAACAAATTTAGACCATTAACGTTTGGTATTTGTTCCATCTATACGGGAATTAAATGATCAAAACTGTAGCGCTGTTTCTAATAACGTTTATGCTTTCCGTGCCGGCATTTTCTCAGGGAAATTGGGGTGGAGGTGTAGATGATGAAACATTGCACTTTGGTTTTGCATTCCAGTACGTAAATGCCGAATACAAGATTATTAAAGTACCAAATTGGAACGCACCTATTGAGAATATAGATAGCCCGGGTAATTTTGAGAGTTTTACAGCTATAAAATCTCCTCCTAATCCTGGTTTTGGCCTAGGTTTTGTCTCTGATTTATACCTTAACAAAAACATGAACCTGAGGTTTACACCAACATTGGTGTTTGGAGACAGATTTATCAGGTATCGTTTCAACCGTACTTTAGATAATAAATTTGAAGATGTTGTTGAAGAACAAGATGGCACTTCGTGGGTTGAAAAAACCGTGAAATCAACCATGGTAGAATTTCCTTTATTGTTAAAGCTTAAGTCCGACAGACGAAATAATTTCAGAGCCTATTTAATAGGAGGTCTTAAATACGGGATAGATATTGCCTCAGAGCAAAAAACAAATGATGAAAAAAAAACTTATTTCAACAAAATGCTTAAAAACCATAAGAATTTTATGTCTTATGAGATGGGCATAGGTTTTGATCTTTATTTTGAGTTTTTTAAACTCTCACCAGAAATTAAGCTAAGTAATTCTTTTAAGAGCATAGTAGAAAGAAATGATACACCCTACTCCAATGCCCTGGAGAAGCTTTTTTTAAGAAATCTTATTATTAGTCTCTATTTCGAATAGGACATATATTAAAATAAGGTGCCTTATTTTAATAAACTATTCTTATTTTTTTGATGTTTAAAAAACCATCAACTAAAAATAAATTTCTAATTTCGTATATACATGGTAAAACAAAACAAAATTGCGTTAATAACCGGTGCAACAGCAGGAATAGGTGAAGCTTGTGCACATACTTTTGCCCAAAATGGCTATAATCTAATTCTTACCGGACGTAGACAAGAAAGATTAAATGCCCTTAAAGTAAATTTACAGGAAAAGTATAACGTAGAAGTTTGTACCTTGTGTTTTGATATCAGGCATAAAGAACAGGTTATCGAAAACTTGAATTCTCTTGCTGCGGAATGGCAAAAAGTAAATGTTTTGATTAATAATGCTGGCTTAAGTCAGGGATTAGAACCTATACAAGACGGGGATTTTTCAGATTGGGATACCATGATAGATACCAATTTGAAAGGGCTGTTATATGTTTCCAAGATAATTTCTAACTGGATGATTTTAAATAAAAAGGGACATATTGTAAATTTAGGATCTATAGCAGCGAAAGAGGTTTATGCTAATGGAAATGTGTATTGTGCAACAAAACACGCAGTAGATGCTTTAAGTAAAGCTATGCGTATAGATTTACTTCCGCATGGAATAAAAGTTACGGCAATACATCCGGGAGCAGTAGAAACTGAGTTTTCGGTCGTAAGGTTTCATGGGGATGAAGAAAAAGCTGCGAAAGTTTACGAAGGTTTTGAGCCACTTGTCGCTCAGGATATAGCCGAAACGATATGGTTTGTAGTCAGCAGGCCCAAACATGTAAATATAAATGATTTGTTGATTATGCCTGCATCACAGGCGGCCATCAATTACCATATAAAAGAGAAGAAATAATTAAATTGTTCACTAAACCCCTATAAGAAATGTCGTTAGAGAACACTATCAACCAAGATATAAAAACGGCCATGCTGGCTAAGAAAGAAGCTGATCTGCGAGCACTTAGAGCAATCAAATCGGCTCTGTTATTGGCTAAAACAGAAAAAGGAGCTGCAGAAGAGCTGACAGAAGAAGCAGGAATAAAGGTGCTTCAAAAGCTGGTAAAACAAAGAAAAGAATCTGCTGATATTTATAAACAGCAAAACAGAGAAGATCTTTACCAGATAGAAGCAGAAGAAGTAGAAGTTATAGAGAGATATTTGCCGAAACAAATGTCATACGATGAATTAGGAAGTTATTTAAAAGATCTGATGACCCGGTTAAATGTTACTTCTATAAAAGAAATAGGCAAAGTAATGGGTATTGCATCCAAAGAACTGGCAGGGAAAGCCGATGGTAAAGCTATATCCGAAATGATTAAAAGTATGCTGAACTAGAGATTGATACGTATAAGAATATCAGTTTAAAACAAGGCAATTAATTTTATCAGCTGCCCAAACAACAAGCATACTGTTGTTGTTTTTTAGGTAATAAAGTAAGCCCATAAGGTATTTATGATTTAGAAATAAATCATAAAAAAGTATTTTTATGGGGAAATAATTAGGTTTTTATACTCAAATTAAAAATAGACTATTAATTTAGCATTCAATATAGACGATTTATATTTTATATGGAGTTTACGCTAAGAGAAGAAAATGGATTTCAATATATAGAAGAGGGGGAGGGAGAGGTTCTGTTGTTACTCCATGGTTTAATGGGAGCGCTCAGTAATTGGGAGTGGGTTATTAACGAATGTAAGCATAACTATAAAGTAGTTATACCCATGTTACCTATTTACGATATGCCGCTACTAAATACAGGTGTTAAAGGACTCGCTAATTTTTTAAACAAGTTTATTAAGTTTAAAAAGTTCGAGAAAGTTACCCTATTGGGAAACTCGTTAGGCGGCCACGTAGCACTTATATTTACAGTACACCATCAGGAAAAAGTAAAAGCAATGCTACTTACGGGAAGTTCCGGGCTATACGAGAATTCTTTTGGAGGATCATTTCCTAAAAGAGAAAACTACCAATTCATCAAAGAAAAGGTAGAGTTTACTTTTTACGATCCTGCCACTGCAACAAAAGAGTTGGTAGACGATGTGTTTGCAACTGTAAATGACAGAGGAAAGGTTATTAAAATATTAGCGATGGCTAAATCAGCTATCAGGCATAATATGGCAAAAGACCTGCATAAAATCAAAATTCCCGTTTCTTTGGTATGGGGTAAGAATGATAAGGTAACACCGCCAGAAGTGGCAGAAGAGTTTAACGAACTACTTCCAAATTCAGAATTAACCTGGATAGACCATTGTGGGCATGCACCAATGATGGAGAAACCAGAAGAATTTATTGTAATCCTGAATAAATTTTTAGAGAAAATTAAAGACAAATGATAGCAGCAGAACTGGTTGCCAATACGATTTTACCTTTAAAGCCTTCAGACTCAGTTCAGAAAGCAGATAATCGTATGGCCGAGTTTTGCGTTACCCATTTACCCATTGTACAAAAACACCAGTTTATAGGTGTAATCTCAGAAGAAGATATTATGCAGGTAACAGATACTTCTGTAGAGGTGGGTGCCGTAAAATTATCTTTAATGAATGCTTTTGTTTACGAAGATCAACATGTGTATGATGTTATCAGAGCATTTTATGAACAAAAGCTGAGTATATTACCTGTATTAAGTTCTGATATGGAATATCTGGGACTGGTATCTCAGCAAGTATTAACAGAAAGTTTTGCTAAGATAGCATCAGTCGCAGAGCGTGGAGCAGTAATAGTGCTTGAAATTGGAAATAGAGATAATTCACTATCACATATAGCACAGATTGTAGAATCCAATAATGCGCAGATACTAAGTTCTTATATAAGTAGTATACCCGATTCTACAAAATTGGAAATCACCTTGAAAATAAACAAAGTAGAGATAAGCCATATAGTAGCTTCGTTCTTAAGATACGATTATACAATAAAAGCGACCTATAATTTCCTGGATAAGGATAATGGAGTAAAAGATCGTTACGATTCATTAATGAATTATCTTAGTTTTGATTAATAACAACAATCAGAAAAGCCTAAGCTAAAAATCATCAGAAATGACAATTGGTATTTACGGAAGACAATTTAATAACTCAGTTATACCCTATGTACAACAAGTTTTGGATTGTCTGGTTGAATATGATGACCTAGAAGTTCTCGTTTATGAAAGCTTCTTCGAGTTCATCAAAGATAAGTTATACTTCCCAAAGCAGTTTGGTACGTTTAATAGCCATGTGGAGCTAAAAAACAATGTAGATGTGATGATTAGTCTGGGAGGAGACGGGACTATGCTGGATACCGTAACGCTGGTACGTGATTCGGGAGTGCCAATGATTGGAATAAACTTTGGACGTTTAGGATTTCTGGCCAGCGTAAACAAAGAAGGTATAAAGTCTGCATTAAATACACTCGTAAATCGTCAATATAGCTTAGATGTTCGGAGATTGTTAAAAGTAGAAACCGAATCTAATTTATTTGGCGAACTAAACTTTGCTCTGAACGATTTTACCATACATAAACGTGATAACTCAGCAATGATGTTGACGCACTGCTATCTGGATGGCGAATTTTTGAACTCCTATTGGGCAGACGGATTAATTGTAGCAACACCAACAGGTTCAACAGCCTATTCATTAAGTTGCGGCGGACCAATTATGTTTCCGCGTTCAGGTAACTTTGTCATAACACCTATATCACCACATAACCTCAACGTGCGTCCGGTCATTCTCTCAGATGCACATGTATTAACCTTTGAAGTAGAAAGCAGAAGTTCAAAATATATAACCACCTGCGATTCAAGAACAGAAGTTATAGACTCTAATATAAGCTTAACGGTAAAAAGAGCAGATTTTGATATAAATCTTATACGTTTAAACAATGAAAGTTATTTGTCAACGTTAAGAAACAAATTGCTATGGGGAATTGATACCAGAAATTACTAGGAATGTTTTTAGCAAGCTAAAGAATTTCTATATTGGTAATTAATGCTGCCAATGCGAAAAAACTGCTTCTTGTTTGAAAGAATGAATTATCCATATCTGGTATTAATACTCTTCTGTACATTAATGACAGGAAAGGTGTATTCCCAAAATTGGGAAGCAGGGATTTCTGTTGGAGGAAGTGGCTATACGGGAGACCTCAATCCTACAGGGTATCTAAAACATTCGGGTATGGGATTTGGAGCACATGTTAAACGGAATTTTGACGGATACTGGGCGCTTAAATTAGCGGTAACGGGAGGTAAGATAGCTGCAGATGATCTTAAATCAAAATATGAGGATCAAAAGAACAGAGGGCTTAATTTTAGTTCTCCCATAACAGAAGGTAGCTTACAACTGGAGTTTAATTTCTTTGATTTTGGGATAGACTGGGGACAAAAAAGAGTAACCCCCTTTATTTATTCAGGGATTTCATATTTTGGATTTAACCCTAAAGCTACTTATGGCGGAAAAACGTATGAACTTAAAATATACGGAACAGAAGTAGATGATAGTCAGTTTGTGGCTGGAAATAATACCTATAAAACAACGGCATTTGCTGTCCCTGTAGGAGCAGGAGTGAAATTCAGATTAAATAACCATCTGAATGTTTCTGCAGATTTTGGGTTTAGAACTGCATTTACAGATTATTTAGATGATGTAAGTATGGATTATCCAGTAATAGACCCAAATAAAAATACATTTAACGGTACAAGAGCTGCACTATCAGACCCAACAGGCTACAGTAATAGCAAACAGACAGATGTGAAAATACAAAGAGGAGACTACAGACCAAGAGATACTTATTTTTTTTCGATGATTACCCTCTCTTATGTATTCAGAAATAAAGATTGTCCATTTTAATATAAAAAACAATCAGGTATGAACTATATATTTTTCTATTTGATAAAGAAAAAAACAAAGTAATTTCTACCTTCGCAATTAAAATAATTTTTGTTGCTATTTTAATGGTTTATAATGCAATAAGAGTTTAAAAAGAGGATAAGCTAAATTAATTGCTATTTTCCTAAGTAATAGCTGGTGTTGATTAAAAATGAGTTTTAAAGAACAGATAAATATCTCTAAACTGCCCAGGCATATAGCCGTAATTATGGATGGTAATGGCAGATGGGCAAAAGAGAAAGGTAAATTAAGGGTTTTTGGACACAAAAATGGAGTGGTTGCCGTAAGGGAAACAGTAGAAGCAGCTGCAGAACTTGGTGTAGAAAACCTCACATTATATGCTTTTTCAACCGAAAATTGGAATAGACCAAAACTAGAAGTCAGTGCGTTAATGGAACTTTTGGTTTCTACCATATCCAAAGAAACCAAAACATTAATGAAAAATAATGTCCGTTTGAATGCAATAGGCGATCTGAAGGCATTGCCCAGAAGATGTTACGAAGAGCTTCAGGAAGCGATGAATACCACAGCGGGTAATACCAGGTTAACATTAACATTAGCCTTGTCCTATAGTTCCAGATGGGAAATAACAGATGCTGTGAAGAAAATAACAGAAGAGGTTAAAGCAGGCAAATTAGATACTCAGGATATTAACGAAAAACTCTTTAGCAGCTATTTGTCTACCGGGGATTTACCAGACCCCGAGCTCATGATAAGAACCAGTGGAGAACACAGAATAAGTAACTATCTTTTATGGCAGTTGGCTTATGCCGAACTTTACTTTACCTCTACGTTATGGCCTGATTTCAGGAAAGAAGATTTATATGAAGCTATAGTGAACTATCAGCAAAGAGAACGCCGTTTTGGGCTAACCAGCGAACAGGTTGGTTGAAAAATACTTTTAACAAAAATTAACAAAGAATAAAGCTACTTTAGCTCTTATTAAATAGATAATGAAGAAATTACTTTTAGCACTTATACTAATTTCAGGGAGTTTAACCAGCTTCTCGCAGTTGAGAAATTCGAGATCTTTTCAAAATCAGCAAGGAGACGACGAGATAGATTACCTTAGCCCAAAAGAATATGTAATAGGTGGAATAAAAATGAATGGATTAAAAAATCTTGACGAATCCATCCTTTTAACCATTTCCAGACTTTCGGTAGGAGATAGAATTCTTGTACCCGGTGATGCTACTTCTGCGGCGGTAAAAAATCTATGGGATCAGCAACTGTTTGAAGATGTGGAGTTAGCTATATCAAAGGTTTCAGGAGATACGGTTTATTTCGAGTTCAATTTAAAAGAGATTCCACGCGTATCAAAAGTTAATATATTAGGATTGTCTAAAAGTGAGACAACAGATATTAAAGAAAAATTAGATAAGCAAAAAAGTAAGGTAGTTAACGAGAACCTGAACAAAACCATTACAGAAATTGTAAAGAAACATTTTTTTGAAAAAGGGTTTTTGAATACAGAAGTAAATATTACCTATGCTGCGGATACAACAGATGCCAATAGCAAAATTGTAAATGTAAAAGTAGATAAAAACAGTAAGGTAAAAGTACATGCCATCCATATAGAAGGAAACAAAGAGTTTACCACCGCCCGCCTTAAAAAGTTTATGAAAAAAACCAAAGAGCAAAAATGGTATAAGCTTTTTGGTTCAGGTAAATTTACCAACGAAAAATACGAAGGCGATAAAGAGAAAATGGTAGCCAAAATGAGAGATAAAGGCTATCGCGAAGCAGAAATAGTTTTTGATACCATTAGAAAATATAGCGATAAATCTATTGAAATAGATATGAAGGTACATGAAGGGCCAAAATACTATTTCGGTAATATTACCTTTGTTGGAAATGCTAAGTATCCAACAACACTATTAAATCAGATTCTGAGGATAGAAAAAGGAGACGTATTTAGCGAAGAAAAGCTTGAAAAAACATTAAGAAGCAGCCCATCCAGTGATGATGTATCTTCATTATATTTAAATGATGGTTACTTGACTTTTAACGTAGACCCTGTACAAACCAGAATCTATAAAGATACCATTGATTTAGAAATCAGGATTTTCGAAGGGCCGCAATACACTATCAACAAAATTATCTTAAAAGGGAACGAGCTGACTAACGATAAAGTAGTGTTAAGAGAGTTAAGAACCAAACCAGGGCAGAAATTCTCAAAAGATGCATTAATCCGTTCGCAAAGACAAATTACACAGTTAGGAAACTTTGATGAACAAAAGGTAGATATTAAACCTATTCCTAACCCTAACGATGGAACGGTAGATATACAATATACTGTAGCTGAAAAGCCATCAGATCAGATAGAACTCTCAGGTGGTTTTGGAGGTGGTAGGGTAATAGGAACCCTAGGGTTAACCTTTAATAACTTCTCTGCCAGAAATCTGTTCAATCTGAAAGCATACAAACCACTTCCAAAAGGAGACGGGCAAAAATTAAGTATCAGAGGGCAAACAAATGGTAAATATTATCAATCTTACAGTTTCTCTTTCTCAGAACCATGGTTAGGTGGTAAAAAACCAATTTATCTTGGAGTAAGCGCATTTACCTCATTACAAAGTAACGGTTTATCAAACTCAAATATTAATCAGCAAAAAATCAGGTTAAACGGAGTAACCTTCAGTTTAGGAAAGCAATTGAAATGGCCGGATGATTATTTTAGAATAGATTATTCAGCAAACCTGCAACAATTCAGATTGAAAAACTACGTAGGATATTTGTTTGAGAATGGAGATTCTTACGACTTAAGCTTATCTCAGGTGTTTTCAAGAAACTCGGTAGATGCACCTATTTATCCGACATCAGGTTCACACTTGCGTTTTACCGTACAGGCTACCTTACCTTATTCAGAATTTAACGGGAAAAACTATAATAACTTACCAACCTCTGAGAAATATAAATTCTCAGAATACCATAAGTGGAAATTTGATTCACAGTTCTACCAAAAAATCTATGGCAAGCTAATCCTTAAAGCACAGGCACAGTTTGGTTTCATAGGTTTCTATAACAAAGCAGTAGGACCGGCACCGTTCGGAAGGTTTAAATTAGGAGGAGACGGTATGCAGGGATTCGATTTCCTTCAAGGGTCAGAAATTATTGGCTTAAGAGGTTATGCTAATAATGCCGTAGTACCAGAAGGAGCTAAAACAACAGCAGGTAGTCCAATCTACAATAAGTATGTAATGGAGGTAAGATATCCGATTACACTTTCAGAATCAGCTCAGATTTATGGTCTGGTATTTGCCGAAGGAGGTAATACATGGAATAAGTTTAGCGAATTTAATCCGTTTAATATAAAAAGATCAGTAGGTGTTGGAGCTAGAATTTTCTTACCTATATTTGGATTGTTAGGAATAGATTACGGTTATGGATTTGATAGAATACCGGGACAAGCAGACGGAGGAAAGCAAGCTTTTACATTTAGTATAGCACAACAAATGGGAGGATTTTAATTTTTCTATCTATGAAAAAAATTATAATAATATTTGCATTATTTGCTATATCTAATGTAGTTTTAGCACAGCGTTTGGCTTATGTAGATTCGGAGTACATTATGAAACATATTCCCGAGTACGCATCGGCACAGAAACAATTAGATAATTTGTCTGTGCAATGGCAAAAAGACATCGAACGTAAGTTTAAAGATGTAGAAGCAATGCAGAAAACCTATGAAGCGGATAAGGTGCTTCTGACGGATGATATGAAAAAAAGAAGGGAGGAAGAAATTAATGCCAAAGAAAGTGAAGCAAGCGAATTACAACAAAAGAAGTTTGGCTATGAGGGAGATTTGTTTAAGGAAAAGATAAGATTGATAAAGCCCGTTCAGGATCGTATAGCTAAAGCCATACAGGAATATGCAGCCCGGGAAAGCTTAGATATAATTTTAGACAAGGCAAGTGTAACGTTTTTGTTTGCCCGTCCGAATTATGATAGAAGCAACGATATTATTACAAGAATGGGATATAAGCCCGGAACATTTGCTAAATAGTAAAAAATATTTTAAACTCGTAAAATAAAAAATAGAAATAGACACAATGAAAAAACTATTCAAGATTGCATTAGTAGCAGGATGTATGTTATTTGTGGGAAATGTTGCAAGCGCACAACAAAAAATAGCTCATATTAACTCTGCAGACTTAATTAAAGCTATGCCAGAAGTCGCTAATGCTGATAAACAACTAGAGGCATATAAAAATACTTTGGATAACGATGGTAAAACCATGTATACAGAGTATCAAAATAAAGTTCAGGATTACCAATCGAAAGAAAAAACCTTAAGCGATGCTATGAAGGAAATGAAGATTAAGGAAATCCAGGATCTTGAAAAAAGAATTCAGGAATTTCAGCAAAAAGCTGGCGATGATTTCGAAAAGAAAAGAGGCGAACTTTATGATCCTATTTTGAAAAAAGCAGAAGACGCTGTAAAAGCAGTTGCTAAAGAAAAAGGATATGCTTACGTATTAGACGTAACACAACCAGGTGTAGTTTACTTTGATGGCGGGATCAATATCCTAACAGACGTAAAAGCAAAATTAGGATTGAAATAATCATTCACACTGATAATAAAAATGAAGGGCAACGCATTATTTGCGTTGCCCTTCATTTTTATATAGCCCCTCAACATTCTTAGGCATAAGGGTAATAATTCCATTATCCTGATGATTTGACCGGCTTATTATGTGGTGCTAAATATGAACTCTTATCTTTGGAGGAGATGCCTAAAAACCTGACGAATAATAGTCCACTCAGGTTAAAATGTCTAACTATTATGTCATCATATTGACGGTAGCGGTGATATCTTAAGGGTATCTTTTTAAACCGCTTTTGACTCCACTGCATTCAATCAGAGTAGCGTTTATTAATATTCGATTTCCCTTGTGTTTGTCTAAAAGACTTGCCCTTTGTAATTTTGGTTTTTTTACTGTTCCATTAGCTTTTTATACCCCCATCATTTTTTATAGTCTATCTATCCGTTATTGATTAATTATATAGTTATTACTGTATACTTTTTTAAAGAGATATATTAGTGTAATAATAGAGGGTTTGTAGCGGGTTCATAGAGGTAGAGCTCTATAAAATCACTGTTTTAGCACTACTATATTTAACGTTAAATACTATGATTGATATTCTTATAGAGAACCTTTCAAAGTGTAGAATCCTGCACTTTCAGGAATGAGGTATATGCTGGCTAAAATGTACCCAATATCTCTCTGGAAAAGAGGTTGGTCTTTAGAGGTAAGTTGATGAAAGCTCTTCTTTGAGTAGTCATACGTGAAAAAAATAATGTCCAATGGGACAGTGTAATATTTTTTGTTGTGATCTACGTTTTTGAGGACGAGTAAGTTTGGTTTGATAAGGTGGTTCGAAAAATAAAACAATCTACCAAACGGATTACATCACGATCCTTTGGGAAGTAGGTGAGACATTTTAATATAGGGAAGAAATGAGGAATAATTCCCCGTCATCTTAACAACTTCAGTAGGAAAGATCTCCGTGTTTAGAAGCATAGACTGCTAATGTCTGTATTTAAATTCCTGCTAATTAACGTGGAGATTTTTCCTTTCCCTGAACAGTTTCATAATTTATCTAAATGACGAGTAGAGAACACTTACTTTTTCATTACTTTTTCTGTAATCGTATCATCATTGCCACTAAAGTGTAGTAAATAGATTCCTGCAGGATAATTACCCAAAGAGACTTTTATACTGCTTTCATCCGGTTTTATCTGCACCTGCTGTAATACTTTCCCACTTAAATCTGTTACGGTTAATAGGTCGTATTTACCGTTGTAGAAAGAGATGTTTACCACATCATCTGTAGGGTTGGGGTAAAGCTGAAGGCTCAAAGCGGTAAGCTCAAAGCTTACTATCCTTATGCCTAATTCTGTTTCTTTATTATCCAAATCTATTTGTACCAGTTTGTAATAATTGTTGCCGTTAAGCGGATTTTCATCATCGTAGTCATAGTTTTTTACCGCAGATGAATTTCCTGCTCCGGCTATTCTGGTAATTTCAGTGAACTGTTTGCTATCAGTGCTTCGGTAAATGATAAATTCTTTGTTATTGGCTTCCTGTGCAGTTTGCCATATTAATTTAGTTCTGTTTCCTTGTGCTGTTGCGGTAAAATCTGTAAGTATAACAGGTAAGGTGCCGTTTACTACCAGGGTTTGCTGTACACTGACAGCAGGTTCATAATCTCCATTCCCACTCTGAGATGCCGTAATAACAGCACTACCGGCTCCTATAAGGCTAATCGTATGATCACTTATGTTTATTACCTCAGTGTCGTTGCTGGTATAGCTTACTGTCAAACCGCTGCTGGCTGTGGCTGTCAAATCAAAATCAGTATCGTTTATACTTTTTGCTGGTAGCGCAGAGAAGTTAATGCTCTGAGGCAACAATCCCTGATATTCATAAGCTCCTATATCTATGGTTCCGCCATTGCTGTAATTGTATACTCGTGGGTTATCAGCAAGATCTTTGTCGTTATTAGGATTACCACCGTTTTGAGTATAATATACATTGCTGCCTTTAGCTATAGCGGGGCTACTTATCTTTAAGCTGTAATCGCCATCGGTGGTTGGGTTTTCTGCTATTGCAGGTTTATAATCTACAAATATGTCGGAAGCCAATAAACCTGTATAGTCTCCAGGAATATTACTGTCATCACCTCTTCCAATCAGGTTGTTGCCGGATTCGCTAAGGCCGTTGGATCCTAAATTTACAATATCCCCTCCTTTGTTACCCCAGATAATACTGTTGGTCAGAACAGGTAAAGAAGAAGAGTCACCAGAAGAAGTATTGTATATTCCGCCACCACCATCTTCCTTTGTCTGGTTTCCGCTAAGAGTGATATTGGTTAATACGGGTGAGGAATTGCTGTTATATATTCCTCCACCATTAGTAGTTGCTGTATTTCCAGTGATGGCGACATTCGTTAGTTTTGGGAAAGAAGTTATATTGGCTATCCCACCACCAAATTTGGCATTATTTCCTTTTATGGCGACGTTGGTGAGTAAGGGAGAAGAATTATCGTTGTATATCCCACCCCCAGCTATATCAGCTGTGTTATTATAGATTGCTACATTAATCAATTCTGGATTGGAATCAGCATTGTATATCCCGCCTCCTGAAAACTTAGCAGTATTCGCGCTAAAGATTACATTGAACAAAATTGGAGATGAAAAATGATTATACATTCCTCCACCTTGATTATGTGAAATTGTTTTTCCATTAATGGCTATCGAGCCTAAACCATCTGCCATACCGTGTGTAATGGTAAAACCGTTTAAAAGAGCAGTACCTACATTATCTACCGAAAGTACCACATGGAAGACCGGGGTTCCGTTAGGAGTTTCACCCTTTAAGATAGTTGTGTTGTTTTGCCAGTCACGATTTGCTATAGTAGGCTCTCCTGTATCAGGGAAACCACCATAAAGCTGTACGTTCTTTACCATCAGAAAGGTGGCATTTTTATCTTGTACAATATTGTTGGTTGTGGGATTAATACTTGGTTTGTACTCACCTTTGGCTACGTATATTTTTAAGGGATTACTACTATTCCAGAGGTTGTTGTGTTTGTTGTCCTCTGCCCATTGCAGGGCCGGGGCAAGGTCGGAGAGGGCATTTACCCAGCTGTCGCCGGAACCATTACCATCTTGTATGTTTTGGTTGACATAAAGAATATTTCCGGCGTCGGGCATAATAGGAAGTGTAGGTGCGCCCTGATACTCGTAAGCTCCCAAATCTACAACTTCACCAAATAAGCGCTTATTGCCGGACAAATCCCTTCCCCATGCTGGGGCTTCGGGGGAAGGTGCGGGGGTTGAGAATTTATCTCTCAGAGCTTCCCATAGTAGGAAATTGCTGCCGGCATTAAGAGCCGGACTTGTAGACTTAAGTGTAAAATCATTATTAGCCGGATTTGTAAATATATCGCGAGCTGTTATACCTATAGCATCGATATTTCCGTTTGCCGTGGTGCTTTTGTCTTTTATAAGGCAGTTTTGCGCACTATAGCTATTATCAACTATAATATCCCAAATAATACTGTTCTTAAGGCTAGGATTTCCATATCCGAAAAGACCTGAGGAACCAGAACCATTATTAACCATAGTGACATTGGTGAGAATTAAAGAACTTGTATAGTAAAGTCCTCCACCAGACTCATCAGCTGTATTTCCGTTGATTAGAACATTAGTGAGGGAAGGATTACCACCATGATTACGTATCCCGCCACCAATCTTACTAGCCTTATTTTCTCTTATAATAGCATTGGTGAACTTTGAAGAAGACCAAAGACAAGAAATTCCTGCACCATTAAGCGCCCTATTCCCGCTTATAATCACATTGGTAAAGGTAGGAGAAGAAGAATAATTCAAGATCCCTCCACCATTAATTGCAGATATCTTTTTGTCGTTAACGGTTATCTCTTGTGCGCTGGAGCCATTCGCATTGCCACCTGTGACGGTAAAGCCGTCTACAAGAGCCGTACCTACATCACCTGCAGAAACTATTACATGAAAGGCTTCGGATCCGTTAGGTGTTCGGCCTTTTAGGATAGTTTTGTGGATCTCCCAGTCACGATTTTCTATAGTAGGCTCTCCGCTATTTGGGAAACCTCCGTAAAGCTGTACGTTTTTTACCATCAGAAAGGTGGCATATTTTCCTTGTGCAGTGTTGTTTGTTCCGGGATGAATACTTGGCCTGTACTCGCCTTTGGCTACGTATATTTTCAGGGGGTTATTGTTATTCCAGAGGTTGTTATCTTTATTTGTCTGCGCCCATTGTAAAGCGATGGCTAAATCTGTCGCATTGCTCCATGATGAGCCATTACCGGTGGCGTTTTCTTTTACATATACAATGCTGTTGGTAGGTACTATTTGTGCCCTTGCTGAAAATAAGGTTAAAAGAATGTATAAAAAAACATTTAAAATCTTTTTAGGTCGGAGTGTTTTCATAATTAATTTGTAATTGATACAGGATGTTGGTTTTAGTTTTGTTGCAGCAGTAATGATGCTTTTAATACACCCGGCTGCAATGATACAAAGGTAGTTTACCGGGATCATCGGATACCTATACTAAAGTATAGTTTTGTATTTTTAAGAGAATTATAAAGCGTAGCTTGGTATTTAGAATCAAGTGTCAAACTAGGTGGATTAAAAGTCTCACCCTAGATAGTCGGAGTAAGCTCTGAATTTCGTTGAGGGTTTCTTATAGGTATATAGAGATTCTGAAACAAGTTCAGAATGATGGTTTTATGGATTTTGATGCAACTTCGAACGTATGGGGGATAATCTCTTACGAGCTGTATGTAGCCGCGTTATGCTTTTGGCCTTTAGCTTTCAACGTTGCTTTTTATTCAATATTCAATACTGAAAATTCAGCATTATCTTTGTTCTCTATGGTTAAACTAAATTGTTTTAAGAAAATCATCGATACAGCCTAACTATCTCTAGCCATACTGTTTGGGAAAAAACATTAGCTTTGTAAACTATTAGTTACAAACCTAACGATGATATGACCGGTAGTTTTCGCCGTATCTTTTTGTTTTCTTTACTGTGTATGGGAATGGTATTTTCTATCCCAGTCCGATCAGATACTATGTCGGTAGATATTCTTAGTAAATTATCATTTGCTCCAATGGCCGGTCACAAAGAGTTGATGACTGCCCGGGATAATAAAGGTAATACCTGGGTAAAGGGAACAATTCCCCCCTCTTTATTAAATAGTTCTGTTATTCTGCATGTTCCAACAATACATATTGTAGATTACGATGTGTATGTTAATAAAGAAAACCGCTTTGTGCAGCTATTTAAGAATGTAAGTAGCACAGGTGCCGAACTTCGTGGTCGTTATCCATTGTATTACTTTAAAGCGAATGCTCCGGTTTATTATCTTAATATAAAAAGGGGGCATATTAATAAGCTAGATGTCCGTATTAATCAACCTCAGCAATTTATAAAACAAGAATCGGCTAATCTTGTGTGGAACAGCTTGTATTACGGACTGTCTGCAATGGCTGTTGTTTTTAATTTTATTCTTTATCTGATATTTAAGGACAAGCGTTTTATGATATACTCTTTTTTACAGATAAGCTTGTTTCTAATCTTTTTGTATGAGGACGGTATGTTTTACTACTTCTTAGGAGAAGAATGGGTGAAACCTTATTTTTTACTTTGGAACATTGCTATATGTGCTATACTTTCCGGAGTTTTCTCTTATTATTTTCTGGATTTGAAGAACAAGGTTCCCAATTTTAGAAAAATTGCGTTTCCTGTTATTGGAGCTATATTTTGTATGGTATTGATTTATATATGGACAGATATCCGGTTGTTTCGTAACCTGGCAAGTGTGCTTTTTTACTTATTACCCGGCATTTGTCTTTATCATGCTGTTAAAATTTTTAAAGAAGATGTATATGCCAGGTTTTTGGTACTTACCTTTGGTTTTATACTACTTGTGGGGGCTTTTTATACTTTAGGGAAGTTTATTAATTCTGGTTTTCTATCGCTTTTTGGAATTAATACGTTTAGGTTCGCAAGCGCATTGGAAATTTTCGGGATTAGTTTTGCGCTTATCTTTAAGGTAAAAGGCTTACAGGAGGAGAATGAGAAGTATAGAAATGAATTGAATACATATCTTCAGGAATTAGAACATCATCACCGCTCGGTAATAGTTGTAGGCAACGGGAATGAAGATCGTGTACAAGAGCAAAGTAAAAAAGGGTTAACTGAAGAACTTAGAATACAATATGAGCTGACCGAGAGAGAAATAGAGGTGTTACTTTGTATTTGGGAAGGATTAACAAATCAGGAAATTGCAGATAAACTGTTCATTACCGTAAGTACTACTAAATATCATATAAGCAACCTGTATCTCAAGCTTGATGTAAAAAACCGAAATCAGGTACAGGTATTGCGTAATGGTATTCTGTCCTAAAGTATAAAAATACTGTATAATAAAATAATAAGAGACTATCTCCTAGATTTGTATCAAGAAAATCTAGGAGATAGCCTCCGTATTAAGTTTTTTATTTTCTTATTACTTTCTTTATAACAGAACCTTCATTGCCACTAAAGTGTAGTAAATAGATTCCTGCAGGATAATTACCCAAAGAAACTTTCATACTGCTTTCATCCGGTTTTATCTGCACCTGCTGTAATACTTTCCCACTTAAATCTGTTACGGTTAACAGGTTGTATTTACTGTTGCTGAAAGAGATATTTACAACATCATCTGTAGGGTTGGGGTAAAGCTGAAGGCTCAAAGCGGTAAGCTCAAAGCTTACTATCCTTATGTCTAATTCGGTTTCTTTATTATCCAAATCTATTTGTACCAGTTTGTAATAATTGTTGCCGTTAAGCGGATTTTCATCATCGTAGTAATAGTTTTTTACCGCAGATGAATTTCCTGCTCCGGCTATTCTGGTAATTTCTGTGAAATGTTGTCCGTCATTGCTGCGATAAACGATAAACTCTTTGTTATTGCTCTCCGATGCGGTTTGCCATATTAATTTTGTTCTGTTTCCTTGTGCTGTTGCGGTAAAATCTGTTAAAGAAATAGGCATTGTACCGGTATTTAGCAATACTGATACATTTTCGTTTTGGTAATTGGCTGTAGCCATGTCGTTTTTACCGTCTCCGTTGAAATCGGCAATGATTATGGAATAAGGCTGGCCATTGGGAGTTACAGAAGGCTGAGTGGTGAAATTACCATTACCATCGTTTAATAAGACAGAGATTTTGTCATCTTCAACGTTACTCACTACAATATCGGCTTTGCCGTCTCCGTTCAGGTCTCCAATTGCCGGGGTTGTTGGGTAGCTACCCACATTATAGACTAATTGAGGGGCAAATGTTCCACCGCCATTGTTTAGGAATATGGATATGGTTTTATCATTTCGATTGCTCACTACCACATCATTCAGACCATCGCTATTCAAATCACCAACGGTTACATAATGAGCATAATCACCGGTTGGATAGGTGGTTTGAGGAGCAAATGTGCCATTTCCATTATTCAGCAGTACAGAAATGTTATTAAAATGGCCATTGGTTGCTATAATATCTGTATAGCCATCGTTGTTAAGATCTCCAACAGCCAGTTGCCTGCCACCGTTTACCGGATAGTTGGCAGGGGGGAGGAGGTCACCGTTGCCTTTATTTAATAATACTGATATTTGGGAATTACCATTATCAGCAATAATTACATCACCGTTGCCATCGTTATTGATGTCACTGATGCGTACCCCTATTAGGGTGCCGCTAACAGAATAGGAGGTTGAAGGGGTAAAAGCTCCGGATCCATCATTTAATAATATAAGCAGTTTATTGTTAAGTCGGTCTACTCCTACCATATCCGGGTGACCATCACCATTCAGATCCCCCGAATGGATATCATCTATCGAATTGCCGGATAGGTATAGTGTAGGAGCTCCATAAGTTCCGTCTCCATTGTTCAGCAGAATGAGGATGCCATTGTTGGGTGTTTCAGACCAATCTTGGTTTCCTACCGCCAAATCAGCATGGCCATCGCCATTGAAGTCGTTTGAAACGATATAACAGGAAAAACCATTTGTAGGATAATTGGTCTCTGTAAATAAAACCTGTGCCGATGCTGAAGATATTGTTAGCATGAAGATAATAAGATACAGGGATATGTTTGTCAATTTTTCAGGTCGGAGTGTTTTCATCATATGTGTTTTTATCAAAATATTGTGACAAATTTAGATGTATCAACTCTTACCTAACCTATACTTTTAGTCTAGTTCTGGCAAAAAAACGGTATGTAAACGGGGGAATTTTAAGTTTTCTTACCGGGCTTTATCAAAGTCTGTAATCCGTTAGTGGCAACTAATCAAAAAAATATTAGGTTTGTGTCTTTAAATTATCTTTGTAACTTCTAACTATGCCATTTTCCTTTATACGCTGGCTTATCTGCCTTTTCTGCATTTTTTTGTTGGGAGGAAAACTTTATGCACACTCTATAGATAAAACAATTTCTGCTACCATTTCTGATTTGAAATTTAGCTCTATTTATGGCAAAGAAGGGTTGTTGACAGCGGAGGATAAACAAGGTAACACCTGGATAAAAGGGAATATTCCGTTGTCTTTATTGCCCGGACCAGTGATATTTCAAATCTCAAATATGCAGATAGTTGACTATGATATGTATTTGCAGCAAGACGGACAGCTTATACAGCAGCAAAGAAATATAGATCTTAAAGGACATTCAATTCAGACACGTTATCCGGTTTTTTATTTTACAGCCACAGACAGCGTATATTATCTTAATATAAAAAAGCAGCCTATTCAGCGTATAGAGATTACAGTAGATGAACCGGGGAGATTTGTGAAGCAGGCGAATATTAATTTTATGGTTAATAGCCTGTACTACGGCTTAGCTATTATGTCCATTATCTTTAACGTAGTGCTTTACCTTATTTTTCGGGATAAACGTTTCTGGCTTTATTCTTTGCTGCAATTGTCTTTATTTCTGATCTTTTTCTACCAGGATGGCATGTTTTACTTTTTCACGAAAGGCAAGTGGGTCAGTCCTCATTTTTTACTCTGGAATATTGCCATCTGTGCTGTGCTTTCCGGAATATTTGCTTATTATTTTCTTGATCTGAAAAAGAAGGTACCTCGTTTTAGACAAATAGCCATACCTATTATTGTTGCTATTTTTTGCACAGTATTGGTGTACACGTGGACAGATATACAACTATTTCGTAACCTGGCCAGTGTGCTCTTTTATTTGCTGCCTGTTGTTTGTATATATCATGGTATACGGATGTTTAGAGAAGACGTTTATGCCCGGTTTTTAATACTAAGTTTTGGCTTTATTGCTCTTGTATCGGTTTTTTATACTTTAAACAATTATATTGATTCTCCCTTTCTGTCATTCTTTGACATGGATATGATTCGTTTTGCGAGTACGCTCGAAATAATCAGTATCAGTTTTGCTATTATTTATAAGGTGAGAACTCTGCAGGATGAGAATGAAAGATATAGAGAGGAACTGAATAGATATCTTCTCGAGCTGGAAGAACTTAAGAATGTCGGACATGCCTTTCAAAAAAATGACAGTAAAAAGCAAAGAATTGGCAATACGGAAATTATGCAGGAATTGAAACTGCAATACAACCTCACAGAAAGGGAAACAGAAGTACTGATGTGTATCTTTAATAGGTTGACCAATCAGGAAATCTCAGAAAAATTATTTATTTCGTTAAGTACTACAAAATATCACGTTGGTAATCTTTATTTGAAATTGGATGTTAAAAATCGTAAGGAGATACAGCAGGTGTTTTGTAACCAGGTTTGATGTTGAAAGGTAATCTATATAGCTATCATAAAAACAAATTGCGATTAAATGATAAAGAATTGAAAAATAAATAGGAATTTCGACACAGATTAGACTAAATAAAAATTATGAGCAGCCCACAACCAATAGGCGTTTTTGATTCAGGTATAGGAGGTTTAACAGTGGCAAGTGCCATCAGAAAAGTTCTTCCTAACGAAAAAATCATCTATTTTGGAGATACAGCTCATATGCCCTATGGAGATAAATCTCCGGAAGCAATAAAATACTATAGTCTTAAAATTGGTAAGTTTCTTCAGGAAAAAGGGTGTAAAGTAATTGTGATAGCTTGTAATACAGCTTCTTCATTAGGTTACGATGATTTAAAACAGTTTTTAGGAGACAGCGTACCTGTATTTAACGTAATAGATCCGGTAGTGAAATCAGTAGCCGAAAGTAGCGGTTATGAGAAAGTAGGGGTTATTGGTACCAAAGCTACTATAGGTTCGGGTGTTTATGCCCGAAAAATTAATGAGCTAAATCCCGAATTGAAAGTAAGGTCTCTGGCTACGCCATTATTGGCCCCCATGATAGAAGAAGGTTTCTTTGAAAATAATATCAGTCAGGCCGTAATTAATTCGTATCTATCCGCTCCCAAGCTTAAAAATATAAATGCTTTGATATTGGCCTGTACACATTATCCATTAATCAAAAAAGAAATAGAGAGTTTTTATGGTAATCAGGTAGATATCCTGAATACTGCATCAATAGTAGCAGATGATGTTAAAATGCGGTTGGAGCAATTGCAACTAACCAATAAAGAAACAGTGCCGTATAAAGACGAGTTCTATGTTTCTGATCTGACACCATCGTTTGAGTTGAGTACTAAACTTTTTTTTGGAGATAAAATTGATTTAATTCAAAAAAACATTTGGGATAAATAGCTTATTTAAAGCCAAAATAATTAAGTTTGCACAAAAGACGACTAATTTACTAGGAATTGAATTTTTACATCACATATATCATCGTTGGAGTAATCATTTTTGGTTTTATAGCCGTGTTTGCCTTATATGGAGGAGTTTATGGCGAGCGTAAAATCTCTGCTTTTATACAGGATAGGCTGGGGCCTATGGAAACAGGTAAATATGGTTTGTTACAAACAGTAGCCGATATCCTTAAACTTATCCAGAAAGAAGCAATTTATCCTACAGCAGTAGATAAGATATTGTTTATGGCTGCACCGGTTGTTATTTTCGTTGCAGTATTTCTTGGTTTTGTAGCTATGCCCTGGGCTCCGGATCTGGTTCCAATGGCCAGTAATATTGGGGTTTTTTATGTGTTTGCTATTATTTCTATAGAAGCATTAGGGATATTGATGGCTGGATGGGGGTCCAATAATAAATATAGTTTATTAGGGGCTGTACGTTCAGTAGCTCAGATAGTTTCTTACGAAATACCTATTGGTTTTGCCATTATATCTGCCGTAATGATGGCTCAGACGCTAGATTTACAGTTAATAGGAATTAATCAGGGCATTCTGGCAGAAGATACTATCAAGTTTTTTGGTTTTTGGGATGTATCAGATATAGGAGGCATTTTTGCATGGAATGTTTTTCAGGCACCCCATTTAATTGTGGCTTTTGTTATTTATTTCATTGCTTCGCTGGCAGAATGTAACCGGGCGCCTTTTGATATTCCGGAAGCAGAATCAGAGTTAGTGGCAGGTTTCCATACCGAATACAGTGGCGTGGGCTTTGCTTTTATATTTTTAGCAGAATATGCTATGATGTTTCTGGTATCTATGCTGGCAGCTACTCTGTTTTTGGGAGCATGGAATACGCCTCTACCTAATATCGGAGGATTAAGACTGGCAGATTATACTACCGGTGCCGTATGGGGGATTTTCTGGATTTTATCCAAATCTCTTTTATTAGTAGCGGTACAGATGTGGGTAAGATGGACTTTACCACGTTTCAGGGTAGATCAGTTGATGGAGTTTTGCTGGAAAATATTAACTCCACTCGCATTTTTGTGTTTGGTTATATCAGGTTTATGGAGGCTTTTATTATTCTGATATGATTGTAAAAAAAGCATATAATGGATTGAAGACTTCCTGGAAAGGGTTGCTTATTACTTTGAAGCACTTTTTTGGAGCAAGAAAATCCAAAAAACTTCCGGGAATTCAGGATCCTGATTATTTTGCAGAAGATACAGGTGTGGTAACCCTGCAATATCCGCATCAGAAATTGCCCATTCCGGAGGTCGGAAGATACCAGCTTCATGTCGAAATAGATGATTGTATAGTATGTGATTTATGCGCCAAAATATGTCCTGTAAATTGTATAGAGATAGAATCAATCAAAGCTACAGATGTTATAGGAAAAACTTCTGACGGCTCTGTAAAAAGGTTATATGCGCCCAAGTTTGATATTGACATGGCTAAATGTATGTATTGCGGGCTGTGTACCACAGTATGTCCAACAGAATGCATTACCATGACTAACCAATACGATAAAACTGTATGGCAAGTAGCAGACCTGAATTATGAGTTTGCCACCATGACAGAGGAAGAAGCAGAACAAAAAAGATTAGAGTTAGAAAAGCAGCAGGAAGAAAGAAGATTGGCGAAATTGGCTGCTGCAACAAAAAAAGAAGAGGATAAATAATTTATAGAATTGCGAAATATTAAGGAGCAGGGAAATTGTGAGCTATAGAATAAGCTCTTTGTCTCTTTAACATTCGCTAAGTAATACAAATGGAACAGATTGTATTTTACATATTGGCAGGGGTAGCATTGTTAAGTGCCCTGTATGTGGTTACCGGTCAAAACCTGGTACGGTCTGTATTTATGTTTTTTGTGACTTTGTTTGCCGTAGCAGGCTTGTATGTTTTTGCACTGGCAGATTTTGTAGCATTAACACAAATAGTGATATATGTAGGGGGAGTTTTGGTGATGTTACTATTTGTATTTATGCTTTCCACCAAAAATTCCTTAGAAGGTTTGAGTAGCCTGAAAAAAGATAAATTATCTGAAAATAGATTGCCAGCTACGGTGCTTTGCCTGGCTTTGGCGGGAATTTTAATATATGCTATACTGTCTGTTGATTTTGGTTCGTTAAGCTGGATACAATCAGCTATAGCCAGTGGCGATGTTAAACAACCAACAGATAACAATATCACCAACATAGGTGTTAACCTTATGAGCAGGTATTTACTACCGTTCGAGGTAATATCTATATTTTTAATGATGGTTTTAATAGGTGCAGCCCATTTAGCAAGAAAGGAAAATAATTTATGATAACATTATACCATTTCTTAATTGTAGGGGCGCTTCTTTTTACCATGGGGATGTATGCTGTTATCACCAGAAAAAATGCCATTCAAGTACTTATTGGTGTAGAATTAATGCTGAATGCCTCGATCCTGAATATGGTTGCTTTTGGCAAATTTGATAAAATACATAATACAGGGCAGCTTTTTGCATTGTTTATTATTGTTTTAGCGGCGGCTTCTGTAGCAGTAGGTCTGGTTATTATTTTAAATTTTTACAATAGGGCAAAAACAATTGACCCTAATAAAGCAAATACTTTAAGAGGATAATGGGAGACTTTTTAAATATTTCTGAACAACAGATAGTTTTTCTGGTCTTAGCCACCATATTGGCACCTTTGGCAGCTTTTGTTTTTTCTTTTTCATTCAGAAAAATTGCCATATTATCTTCTGTAATAGGTATATCCATTAGTTTAATTGCTTCCCTTATTCTTTTTTTAGGAGTTTGGAATACTGGTATTACCCATCACTTTACACAGCAATGGATTAATTTCTCGGGATTTAGAATAGATGCTGGTCTATTGGTAAACAAGCTTACCGTTATTATGCTGTTGCTGGTCAGCTTTATTGCTTTATTGGTAAACATATATTCTGTAGAATATATGCGCTATGATAAAGATAAACCTAAATATTTTGCCTATTTAAGTTTGTTCTGTTTTGCTATGCTGGCTCTGGTTTCGGCAGATAACCTGTTCCTTATTTATGCTTTTTGGGAATTGGTGGGTTTTGCTTCCTATTTATTAATAGGATTTTGGTTTACCAGGGAAACTGCGGCTCAGGCAAATAAAAAAGCTTTTATTATGAACCGTATTGGTGATGTGGGCTTTTTGGTAGGTATACTTATTGTATACAGTCAGTTCAGAACCTTAGATATCAATACGCTTTTTGGAGAAGGTAACTTAATAGCATCGTCTTTTATACATCAGTCCAGTTGGGTAACGCCATTTGCATCTATGCCAGATTATTGGTCAACTATAGCCGGTTTATGTTTTTTTGCCGGAGCCATAGCCAAGTCAGCGCAATTCCCGTTGCACACTTGGTTGCCAGATGCTATGGAAGGGCCAACGGCAGTATCTTCACTCATACACGCAGCAACAATGGTAGCGGCAGGTGTATTTCTGTTAATCAGGATAGAACCTTTGTTTAATCAGACAGTTTTGGTTACCATAGCGGCAATAGGTTTATTTACCGCATTTATGGCTGCAACCATAGCCCTTACTCAGAATGATATAAAAAGGGTACTTGCATTCTCTACCATTTCGCAATTAGGATTTATGATGCTGGGTATTGGTGTAGGGGATAGTGCGGCAGCATTATTCCATTTGGTTACCCATGCGTTTTTTAAATGTTTATTATTCTTATCTGCAGGAATCGTGATACACGAAATGCAGCATATTAAAGAGAAGCTGACTTTAGATTTTGATGCACAGGATATGAACAATATGGGGGGATTGAGGAAAAAAATGCCGCTGACATTTATTGTTTTTCTGCTTGCAGCTTTAGCTCTTGCCGGATTGCCTTTAACATCCGGGTACCTGTCTAAAGATACCATCTTATTAAGTGTTTTTGATTGGGGTAATGCTAAAGGCGGTATTTATTGGATATTTCCCCTATTTATTTCTATCACCTCATGGTTAACCTCTTTCTATATTTTTAGGGTAATATTCAAAGTATTTTATGGCGAATTCAGATTGCCGAAATTGCTGAATACAGCTATTCAGGTTCCAATTCATGATCCCTCTAATTGGATGAAAATTCCTGTAACTATATTGGCGGTTTTTTCTTTGTCTTTTTTCTTTGCCATTAACCCCCTAAATCCAGAAGAAGCATGGATTTATAAAGCATTTGCCAACCATCACGGTCAGGAAAGCATTTTTCATGTACTGGTACCGGTTTACATTAATATACTTAGTATAATCTTAATATATCTGGCTTATAGAGCCTATGCGCAAGGGAAATTGAAAATTGGTATGGAAGGCACATGGTTATATCGTTTTTCGTACAACCAATGGTATTTCAATCAGTTTTATCAAGTGACTTTTGTAGAGCTAACTATGATGAAGGCCAGGTTTTGGTACTGGTTTGATAAAACTTTAGTAGACGGATTTGTGAATCAATTAGGACGATTAACACTGACACTTTCTCTTATAGCAGATTGGGTCGACAGAAATATAGTAGATGGTTTGGTAAACTTCTCTGCACTAATAGTAGAGCGGTTGGGCATTTGGTTCAGGGCAGTACATAATGGCAAAATTCAGCATTATGTAGTATGGATGCTCTTGGTTTTTATTACGTTCTTCATTTTTCAAATGATATTTTAAAATGGGTTTATTATCAGTCATTGTTTTTCTTCCATTATTTTTAGGTATTGTTATTCTGGCATTACCTAAAAAAACCGAAAAAAGTTTTAAATATATTTCGATAGCAGTATCGTTATTGCAGTTGATTTTAGCTACCTACGCCTATTTCCATTTCAATGCGGAGGCTGCAGGAGTAAATCAGATAAATACTTATCAATGGGTAGAAAAAGCCGATTGGATCCGATTGAACGCAGGAAACTTTGGTACGCTGCAAATAGATTATTTTATAGGTGTAGACGGTTTTTCTATTGCACTGGTTTGGTTAACGGCCTTAGTGATGCTTATAGCCAGTTTATCATCATGGGAAATTACAAAAAACCAAAAAGGTTACTATGCTTTGTTATTGCTGTTGAATACAGCAACGGTGGGCGTGTTTTGTGCGTTAGATATTTTCCTGTTCTATGTTTTTTACGAGCTCATGTTGCTTCCTTTATACTTTTTGATAGGAATGTGGGGAGGGCCCAGAAGAGAATATGCTGCCATTAAATTCTTTTTATACACCCTTATAGGGTCTGTATTTATGCTTTTGGTAATTGCCGGATTGTATTTTTCAGTTATAGACCCTGAAACCGGGAACCACACTTTTAATATGGTGTATATGATGGATCAGGCGAATTATCAGGCAGATTCCATTTTCTCGTTGGTGGCTAATGCTCAAATTTTTGGTGTACCTGCCAGAATGCTTGCATTTATTGTGGTATTTATTGCATTTGCCATTAAAGTACCGGTATTCCCTTTCCATACCTGGTTACCCGACGCTCACGTAGAAGCACCAACTCCTATTTCCATAGTACTTGCAGGAATTTTGTTGAAAGTAGGAGGGTATGGAATTATCAGAATTGCTTATAGTATATTTCCAGAAGTAGCTGTATCCATGTCGTTTTGGGTAGGCCTTTTAGGTGTTATCTCCATTCTTTATGGAGCTATGGTTGCTTTAGCACAGACAGATTTGAAACGCCTTATAGCCTATTCATCAGTATCGCACATGGGGTTTGTGTTATTGGGTTTAGCTTCTTTAACGCCAGAGGGAATTAGCGGCGCAATGATGCAAATGATTTCTCACGGATTTTTATCCGTAATGATGTTCTTTGCCGTAGGCGTTATTTATTCCAGAGTTCATGATAGGTATATTTATAACTTTAGAGGATTGGCTTCGCACATGCCCAAATTAACCTTCTTTGTAACTATCGCTTTCTTTGCATCTTTGGGCTTACCCGGTTTCTCTGCCTTTATAGCGGAGGTATTTACGCTAATAGGAGCGTTTAAATCTGAAAGTGTCAATGGTTTTATTCCAAGGTGGATGGCCGTTGGTGGAGCTTTAGGTATTTTACTGGGAGCAGCTTATTTACTTTGGACGCTACAAAGAATGTTCTTCGGGTCGTTGCGTTTAAAAGAAGAGTCATGGTATAAAGCTTTAACAGATATTAATGTGAGGGAGATTTTAACCTTTACACCATTAGCAGTTTTAGCACTTTTATTGGGTTTAATGCCCTCATTGGTTTTTGATGTAATCAACTCATCGGTAAACCAGTTTATTACAATGTTCAGATAATGATGCAGGCTTTCGATATATCAGTATTAATTCAAAATATACTAGACTCCGTACCGTTTCTATTACCGGAGTTTGCTCTGGTATTGGGTTTTTTGAGTGTTATACTTGTAGATCTGTTTATCAAAAAGTCAGAGAAAATTGTGCTGACCTTAACGTTCTTAGCCCTACTTTTTTCATTAATAACATTAGTTTTTCAGTATCCCCAAATTCCCGAACAAGGTCTAAACCTGTTCAATAATATGTTTTTGCTAAGTAAGAAATCTGTTCTTCTGAAAGGTTTGACATTATTGGGAGGCTTGCTGTCTTTAGTTTTTTTTAATCAGGATGCAAGGTTAAAAATACATAAAAAAGGAATTAACGACTTTTATTCTATTTATCTGGCGTCAGTATTATCTGCATTGATACTCATCTCGGCCTCCAATCTATTAATGGCATTTATTGCTATAGAAATGCTTTCATTAAGCTCATACCTTATTGTATCGTATACCGCAGAACAATCCAGACAAATGGAATCAGGGTTAAAATACATGTTGTTTGGAGTGACCAGTTCTGCCATTATGTTGTACGGTATTAGTTTTTTATATGGGTTTAGCGGATCTATAAGTCTGGCAGACCAAAGTATAGCCAATGGTTTAGTAGAAGTTTCTTCAACAGCAAGATTGCTGGTACTCATGTTTTTTGTAGCAGGAATAGCATTTAAATTATCGGCAGTTCCATTTCATTTCTGGGCACCCGATGTATATGAAGCAGCACCAACTTCGGTAACATCATACCTGTCTACCATACCAAAGGTAGCTGTTTTTGGCTGGCTGTTGAGTATTAATAACATGCTCCATTTAAGCAATAGCTATTATTTAGAGATTATTTTTGCACTCTCCTTATTTACATTGATTGTGGGGAATGTAATGGCGGTATTTCAAAAAGATATCAAAAGACTATTGTCATACTCTGCCATAGGTCATTCTGGTTTTATTTTAATGATATTTGTGCTTCCCGAAGCAGATGTTTTCCATTCTTTGTTTTATTATTTGTTAGTGTATGTGGTTACCAATATAGGTGCATTTGCAGTGGTAAATAATTATGAATGTATTTATGGAATAGCTACTTTAGAAAATATTAAGGGAAAAGGGAAAAATACTGTTGTGGCTTCTGCCGTATTTGTGGTTTTTCTGGTTTCCTTAATAGGTTTGCCACCAACCGGAGGTTTTGTCGCTAAGTTTATTGTATTCTCGGAACTTATTAGTCAGTTAAACCATAAATATTATGCAGTTTTATTGATAGTAGCAGTTTTAACTACGGTTATATCTTTGTTTTACTACTTTAAAATACCGTTGAATCTTTTCTTGAGGAAAAGTGAAACAGAAGATATCCCTGTGTCAGTAAATAAACAATTACTGATTTTACCTGTACTGCTTGGTATTGTAGTTTTAATATTAGGTTTATTCCCTGCATGGATTAAATTTTTCTAATGACTTTGTTTTTTTGCAATAGAAAAATAACTGAAGCTAACTTAAAACAATTCTTTTGGATTAATTTCCAGTGCTTCTGCTATTTTTAAAATAGTAGTTAGTTTCGGGTTTATTTTACCGGTTTCTATTCTGTATATCTGAGAAAGTTCTATTTCAGCAATATTAGCAAGCATTTCCATAGAAAGCTTTCTCTCTTTTCTTATCAGTCTAACCTTGTTACCAAAGGATTTAATTGCATCTTTTTCGCTAGATATAGGCATACTCAAAGTTGGAGTAGCTTTATATATAATTTTTAGGCATTTATGCCTAAAAATTATATATTTGTTTTTTATTCTTATTTAAAAAACCATAACCAAATGAAGAGAAACTATAACTTAAAGATTAAAAAATCAATCTTTGCAGCTTTATTAGCTGTATTAACTTTAAATGCTTGTCAAAAGGAAGCGTCAGAAGGACCTCAGGGAGAAAAAGGAGAACAGGGTATTGCTGGTGCAGACGGTTCAACGCTTTTAAGTGGAAATGGTGAGCCCACCGTTTCGCTAGGTAAAACAGGCGATTATTACCTGGATAAAACTGCAGTAACTATTTATGGACCGAAAACTTCGGCAGGTTGGGGAGAAGCTACCAGTCTGAAAGGAGGTACAGATGGCAAAGACGGAGCAAATGGCACCAATGGAAAAGATGGTTCTAAAATTTTGAGTGGGACAGATGTTCCTGCTCTATCTTTAGGTGCAGAAGGAGATTTCTATTTTGATACACAAAATGTTGCCATTTATGGGCCTAAAACCTCAACAGGGTGGGGAAATCCGGTAAGTTTAAAAGCTCAAGCTAATGGGGTTACGGTGTTGTTGTATAAAAATCATGCTTTTCAAAGTGTGGTGAGGAATGAGTATGGAAATTTTGAAGTAGAATCTATAATACCTATAGATGCCAAATATCATGAGGTATGTGAAAACGGAATGGTTATAGCTCAAGTCAGAAAATCGGATGATGCAAATGCGGGTTGGGGTAATGGTCTATATTACGAATATTCGACTGATAACAGTTTGTATTTATATTATGATATATCGATAGACGATTTTAATAAAATAAAAAATCAAATCAAGGTTTCAGGGAGTTTTTATCAGAATATATCGGAATCAGAAGTTAAAGCATTTAAAATAGACATTAAAATTATTCTCATTCCCGCAACAACGGTAGAAGTTATGTCCTCCAAAAAGATAAATACTAAAGATTTAAAAGCAGTGTCTAAGTATTTGGGGTTATAAAAGGCCTCACCCTGTGAGTGTTTATTGCAAAGGCAAATTACTACTGTCCCTCTCCGAAAGAGAGGGACGTTTTTGTTTCTGTGGTAATATGTTTTATGAGGGGGAATTTGTTTTTCTTGTTGGAAAGGTAAAAGCACAGCTCTTTGTTTCCCTCTCTTTTGGAGAGAAAAGTACAAAAGCAGACCCGCTCGCAGGTGAGGCTCCTACCGTATCTCCCTCTGTCACATTCCTCTTACAAACAAATGTGACGATTCTGACGTTTTTCCTTTTGCAATTATAATGTAATTCCTAATTTTGTGAGCTTATTAACAAGCTTCAATGAGCGATTCTATAAAACACGAGTGCGGCATAGCATTTATACGCCTACTAAAACCATTATCATATTATCAGGAAAAATATGGAACATCGTTATATGGCCTAAATAAGCTGTATTTATTGATGGAAAAGCAACATAACCGTGGGCAGGATGGAGCGGGTATTGCTACTATTAAGTTAAATGTTAAGCCAGGTCATAGGTATATCAGTCGTTACCGTTCTATGGAAAGGAACGCTGTACAGGATATCTTTACCTATGTAATGAAGAAATTTAGTGCAGTAGAGAAGGAAAATCCCGAATTATTGAAAGATGCACAATGGCTGAAAGATAACATTAGTTTTACGGGAGAAGTATTGTTAGGACATCTGCGTTACGGAACGCATGGAAAAAACAGTATAGAAGCCTGTCACCCGTTTTTACGCCAAAATAACTGGATGTCGCGTAATCTGGTTGTAGCAGGAAACTTTAACATGACCAATGTTGACGAACTGTTACAGCAATTGTATGACCTTGGTCAGCATCCTAAAGAACAAGCCGATACTGTAACTGTATTAGAGAAAATCGGACACTTTTTGGATAATGAAAATCAGGAGCTGTTCGATAAATTTAAGAAAGAAGGATACGATAACGTAGAAATATCTCAAAAAATAGCAGACAATCTGGATGTACTTAAAATCTTGAGACGCTCTGCAAAAACATGGGACGGAGGTTATACCATGTCTGGTATCTTTGGCCATGGCGATGCTTTTGTGATGAGAGATCCGGCGGGTATTCGTCCAGCGTTTTATTATCAGGACGATGAGGTGTTGGTAGCAGCATCAGAACGTCCGGCAATACAAACCGCATTCAACGTTAAAATTGGACAGGTAAAAGAAATTAAACCGGGACATGCTTTAATCATTAAAAAAGACGGAACTATTACCGAAGAAATGTTTCGCGAACCTTTAGAGAAAAAAGCCTGTTCTTTCGAAAGGATTTATTTCTCGAGAGGCAGTGATGCTTCCATCTATCAGGAAAGAAAAAATCTTGGTAAACTATTAACTCCAACCATTTTAGATCATGTAAACCATGATTTGGAAAAAACGGTATTTACCTATATCCCTAATACGGCAGAAGTTTCTTTTTACGGTTTAATGGAAGGCTTACATGCCTACAACCGTCACAGACAAAAAGAAGCATTGTTAAATAACGGTAATTTAACAGAAGAAGAACTGGATAAAATCCTTAATCTGGCACCCAGGGTAGAAAAACTGGCTATTAAAGATGCTAAACTGCGCACATTTATTACGCAGGATGCCGATCGTGGCGATATGGTGTCTCACGTTTACGATACTACTTATGGATTAATCAGAAGAGATATAGATACTTTGGTGGCTATAGACGACTCCATTGTGCGAGGAACTACATTAAAACAAAGTATTTTGAGGATTTTTGACAGGTTAGGTCCGGTTAAAATTATCATCGTTTCATCAGCACCTCAAATTCGTTATCCAGATTGTTATGGTATAGATATGAGCCGAATGGGCGAGTTTATAGCTTTTGAAGCAGCCATTACCATGTTGCGTGAAAGAGGTATGGGACATGTTATAGAAGAAGTTTATGAGAAGTGTAAAGCGCAGGTAGGGTTAGATAAAAGTGAGATAGTAAACTATGTGAAAGATATTTATGCTCCTTTTACAGATGAAGAAATCTCTCGTAAAATTGCCGAAATAATTACACCTAAAGGAATGGGGGCTAAAGTAGAACTCATTTATCAAACTTTGGATAACTTACATCAGGCCTGTCCGGATCATAAAGGAGATTGGTATTTCTCTGGAGATTATCCGACACCGGGTGGAAATAGAGTAGTCAATAAAGCATTTATGAACTGGGTTGAAGGAAAGAACGCCAGAGCATACATGTAGTAAAAATATCGTAATCAGAAAAATAGAAAAGCCGGTAAGCGAAAGTTTATCGGTTTTTTCTTTTGAAAGGACCAGATTAAAAAACTGTAATCTTTAAGAGAGATTAATTCATTGTTCCTCCTCGTAATGAACAAAATAGGAGTGTCATTGTAAGCCTGTGAAGCAATCTTTACCAGAAAAATGGTTATTAATCGGACTCAGACTAATAGAATTGCCTTCAGAAACGTGTAGGTTTAATTTCTATATTTTTAGCAATAGTTTCTAAAAGTTCAATAAGAGTTTTTACGCTATTTTCAGGGAAATACTTTTTAACTTTTCTCTGGATGTCACTACCCGGAGTTCGTTCAGGAGCTGATTGGTAACAATGAGTTGTATGTCTCCATTTATAATGTGCTGTTTAATTCTAGTTAAGCGTTTTCCAATCAGAAAGCTAATCCAAACATTTGTGTCAAAAATAACTCTAATGGTCTTTTTGCTTGTCATAAACCTCTTGTCTTACACTCTCACTTTCGGCATCTATAATGTTTAAATCTAGTTCATCATTTTTAAATACTTTTAACAATTGTGAAAGTTTTGAATCTATGATTTCTTTTTCCAGTTCTTTTGTTAGTTTAATTTTTTGTTGTTTAGATAATTGCTTCACCATTGAGAGAATCTGGTCGAATGATACATCTATTTGTAAGGCTGTTTTAATCTTAATTATAAATTGTTGTACTTGTTTAAATTTACAAAAAAAAGAATAAATACCTACAAGGTATCCTTCTGATTACATTTTTAGAAAGCAGTTTTTAAATTAAAGATTGAGTAAAGATAAGGTTGTAGATGAGTCTGAAAGCGAAAATGATAATAATAGTGCCCGCAATGCGATTGAGTCTTTGAATAGATTTTTCTGTAATTCTATAGCGCAGCCTATAGGCGAAATAGGCTTTTAATACATCCATTCCAAAAAGCGTTAACAAGATGGAGCCAAAGAAAGGAAGGAGCTCTGCATGCTTAACAGATCCGTTTAAAGAATAGATACCACTGGTAACACTAATCCAGTATAATAGAATAAAAGGATTAAATATACACATGAAAAAGCCCTTTAAGAAGTAACCCAGACTTTTCTTAGGGCAGGTAATCTCCTGATAGTTTATTTTTACCTTCTTAAAAAGGTAAAAACTACCGATGCCCAGTAAAATTAAGCTTCCTGTAATACCTATGGGAATCCGGTATTGATTTTCGAAATTTAAAAAAGAAGATCCAAATAAAGTAATAAACAGATATATGGCATCAGAAACTACTATACCTAAGGCCAAAAAAACACCAGCTCTAAATCCTTTTTCTATACTTATCTTGATAAGTGCAAAGAAAGCTGGTCCGGTTAAAAACGACAGCACAATTCCTAGCCCAATTCCGGAAAAAATAAGTTTTAGCATCTAAAATTCAATTTTCTTTTAATAACGCTTTATGCGAATATGCAATTTTTAGATAGAAAAATCATAGATATTATTGTGTTTCTTGAAAAATGAGGGCTTATAAACCATTCTTTTGACATTCATATTGGTTTATGAATAATTAGTATTTACCGGGTTACGAAAATAAAAGCCAATAAAAACATTAACTTCGCCCCATATTCATGCGCTTTAAAAAACACGTTGATGTCTTTAAGTTTTAATCAAATATTCATGAATCTGGCAACAGATTTAGCCCAAAAATCGCATTGCGTTAAAAACCATGTAGGAGCTGTTTTAACAAAAGATACCCGTATTATTTCTATCGGTTACAACGGACCGCCAGCCGGAACCCACAATTGTGACGAAGAGTGGCCGGAAGAGGGCTGTCCGCGAGATTCAAAAAATAGTTGTTCGCTAGCTCTGCATGCCGAAGAGAACGCTATTTTATATGCCGTAAAAAATGGGGCGCAAATACAAGGTTCAACATTATATACCACATTGTCGCCCTGCATAGCCTGCGCCAGGCTAGTTTATGCTTCCGGAATAAAGCAGGTATATTATAAATACTCCTATGCAGAATACAAAGGATTGGTATGTGATGAAGGAGTCGATTTCCTGAATAAGTTTGGTGTAAGTTGCGAAAAGCTACAAGAAGACTAACGATAGTCTTTTATAAGATGGTAGTAAAAACCAATACCTTCTTTATACTCTTGGGTGCTAATACGTTCGTTTACGCCGTGTAAGCCTTCTAAGTCTTTAAATGGGACAAAACGAAATACCTGAGGTGTAATCTCTCCGAAATATCTGCCGTCTGTAGCGCCAATCATTAAAAATGGAGCGACTATAATATCCTTTTTATAGGCAGCAATAGTTTTTTGTAAATATTTAAAAGTAGGATGCTCTACATCTGCAATTTGTTTAGGGCTTGTTTTATTGGGGCGTATTTCAATACTGATTGCAGGATTAGAGACAACATTACGTAAATGATCCAGAATAGCTTCGTCAGAAGTATGGGGTAAGGTTCTTAAATTAACAGTTGCAGTGGCTTCTCCCGGAATCAGGTTCTCTTTTACACCTGAATGAAACTGAGTAAAGGCATTTGTTGTTCTGATAGATGCATTCCCGGCAGGTGTTTTACTATATATACTCTTAATTAAGGTAGAGAAAACCCATCTGTTTGCCATAGCCATTTTATCTGTAAAAGGCATTTCCGGACCAACATAGTCTAAAAAAGAATTAACTACAGTGCCCAGTTCAGCAGGGAAAGGATGCCTTTTGATTTTAACAATAGCTTCTGCCAGCCCATCAATAGCCGTATTTCTTTCAGGCATAGAAGAATGACCACCTTCCATATTTAATTTCAGATCAACAGTTACATAGCCCTTTTCTGCAATACCAATAACAGCAGCAGTTTTCTTAAGATTAGGTATTTTGGTGTTCGTAATCATTCCACCCTCATCCAATACCATTTCAGGAGTAATATTTCGTTGCTTAAATACCTCTACTATTTTTTTTGCACCGTACTTTCCATTAATCTCTTCATCATGGCCAAACGCCAGATAAATATCCTTTTCAGGCACAAACCCATTGGCTAACAAAAGTTCTGTACTTTCAAGAATAGCCATTAAACTCCCTTTATCATCTATAGCACCTCTGCCATAAACAAAACCATCAATAAGGTTACCGCTAAATGGATCTGTTTTCCATTCGTTGCGGGTAGCATCTTCAACAGGTACCACATCCTGATGTGCCATTAATACAATAGGATTACCCATAGATTTACCCTTCCAATGAAGCAGTAGACTCAACTGGTTTATTTTTTCGACTTTAAGTTTTTCAAACACCAAAGGAAAGGTGTTTTTTAGAAAATCATGAAATTTAAAAAACGCTGAACTATCTGTTTTTAGCGAATCATCATAAGAAATTGTTTTAAAACGAATAGCTTGTTGCAAGTGAGAAATTACACTATCGCTAATTGCTATCTGTTCGAAACTCTCTGCCGATACTTGTTTGCTTTTAAAGGTGAATGTATTGAAAAGGCAAACTCCTATAAAGGCAATAAGCACAAAACCGAAAAATTTAAAGAGGTTTTTCATGGTTTAAATTGAATTGAATACAAAATATAAAAATACGAGCGTAATATCTAATGAATATTTAAAAAACATCTGCCCAAATGTGCCGTTAATTATTTACTTTTGCGGATGCAAGATAAAATTCTGATTCTAGACTTTGGTTCACAGTATACCCAACTGATAGCTCGCAGGGTAAGAGAACTTAACGTTTATTGTGAAATCCACCCATTCAATAAAATTCCGGCAATTGATCAATATACTAAAGGAGTAATATTATCAGGAAGTCCGTGTTCAGTAAGACAAGAAGATGCACCGCAGGTAGACTTTGCTCAATTTCATGGGAAATTACCATTATTGGGAGTTTGTTACGGCGCACAATATATAGCTCAGCATTCGGGCGGCAGTGTAGCCCCATCCGAAATCAGGGAATATGGAAGAGCAAACCTGGATTATATACATACCAATAATGCCTTATTGAAAGGTTTGGCAGAGAAGTCTCAGGTTTGGATGTCGCATGGCGATACCATTAAATCTGTAGCAGATAATTTTGAAATTATTGCCAGTACAGATACAGTAAAAGTTGCAGCTTATCGCATAAAAGGTACAGATACTTACGGAATACAATTCCACCCGGAAGTAACCCATTCACTAGATGGTAAGCAATTATTGCAGAATTTTATCGTTGATATTTGTAAATGTAACCAGGATTGGACTCCGCATGCTTTCGCAGATGAGACTATAGCAGACCTAAAACAACAATTAGGTAATGATAAAGTTGTTTTAGCATTGTCTGGAGGTGTAGATTCATCAGTAGCCGCATTACTTTTACATAAAGCAATTGGAAACAATTTGTACTGTGTTTTTGTTGATAATGGGTTGTTGCGTAAGAACGAGTTCGAATCTGTACTGGAATCCTATAAAACACTAGGCTTAAATGTTAAAGGTGTTGATGCTAAAGATCAGTTTTATGCAGCATTAAAAGGTTTAACAGATCCAGAGAAAAAGAGAAAAGCAATTGGAGGTAAGTTTATTGATATCTTTGATGCAGAAGCTCATTTGATTCAGGATGTAAAATGGTTAGCACAAGGAACAATTTATCCGGATGTTATAGAATCAGTTTCTGTAAATGGCGGGCCTTCGGCAACTATTAAATCGCACCATAACGTAGGTGGACTACCAGATTTTATGAAATTAAAAGTGGTAGAACCTTTAAGATCTTTATTTAAAGATGAGGTAAGAAGAGTAGGAAGAGCTTTAGGATTACCAGAAAATATTCTGGGAAGACATCCTTTCCCGGGACCTGGATTGGGAATAAGAATATTGGGAGAAGTGACACCGGAGAAAGTGGCTATCTTGCAGGAAGCAGACTATATCTACATCGAAAACCTGAGAAAAGCAGGTTTGTATGATCAGGTATGGCAGGCAGGAACAATTTTCTTACCTATACAGTCTGTTGGGGTGATGGGAGATGAGCGTACTTACGAACATGTAGTTAGTTTAAGAGCAGTAGAATCTGTGGATGGAATGACAGCAGATTGGTGTCATTTACCTTATGAGCTATTGGCTAAAATTTCTAATGAGATAATAAATAATGTTAAAGGGATTAACAGAGTTGTATACGATATCAGTTCAAAACCACCGGCAACTATTGAGTGGGAATAAATTATATTTTATAATCTTTATACTGTTGTTTTTGGCGGCTTGTTCGCCAAAAACAACACCAGTAAAAAAAACGCCATCTACCTCAGAAAAAGAACATAAAGATTCCGAAGGCGAATCGGCAAAAGAAAAAAAAGAAAAGCCCCCAATGGTGGTCTCTTTAGTTCTGCCATTCGAGTTGGATCTTATCAATTACAAAACAGTTCAGTTAAAAGATCTTAGTAAGGCAGAGTTGGCCCTTGATTTTTATCAGGGATATAAAATGGCTATAGATTCTATAGCAAGCAGATATCCTGCTAAATTTAAGTTTCAGATTTACGATTCAAAAGATAATGTAAGTCAGGCTAACGTTTTAGCCTCTAAACTGGGTATTATCAATTCGGATTTAATAGTAGGTCCGGTTTTTCCAAACGGTATCAGTGCTTTTTCTGTTCATAGTAAGGCTATGAAAAAACTCATGGTATCACCTTTGGCGGCAGCTTCAGCAGATACCTTTAATAATCCTTATCTGATAAGTATCAACAACTCATTAGAGCAGCATGTAGATAAAGCAGTTTCTTTTATCAGGCAAAATCTAAAACCTAAAAACGTAGTTCTGATCAGAAGCGGTCAGGCAGACGAATATAAATATGCCGTACCATTCAAAAAAGCCATTCAGCAAAATCCATATATTTCATTTTCCGAAATTGGAATTAAGGCAGTGGGCTATGAAAATGTTTTTAAAAGCTTAACACCAGTAGGATTAAATGTAATTGTGTTGCCATCTACAGACCGCAATTTTCTGTTGTCTATAAGCAGAGAGCTGGAAAAACTAACTTCTAATTTCCAGATAGCGGTAATAGGTCACCCATCCTGGGAAAAACTACAGTTTTTAGAGGCAAATACAATGCAAAACATTAATGCATACATTACATCAAGTTCTAAAATAGACTACAAGGATGCAAGAGCAGATGAGTTTGTAAAGCAATACCGGAAAAAGTTTACACTGGAACCCAGTGAGTATGCATTTAAAGGATTTGATATAGGCTATTTTTTCTCCAAACTCATGGCAGAAAAAGGAAAAGATTTCTCTAATTATCTGACCAAAGAAAAATATAATGGTCTGCATAATAACATCCATCTGGCTAAAGATGCCCAGTACGGTTATTATAATAAAGAATTATTAATACTTAAATATTCCGACTTTCAGCTGAAGAAAGTAGATTAAGATTTATAAAAACATGAAAGCTTTTCATCAGCTGGCAACAGTACAGAATATTCTGCAAACCTATCCGGAAGACCAGCCCCTGCACAGATTTTTAGCCCAGTTCTATAAAAAGAATAAGCAAATGGGGTCTAAAGACCGGAAATTAAGTAGCCAGTTACTATATAATTATTTCAGGTTAGGAAGAGCTTTAGAAACCGCACCATTGCAAGACAGGCTACTGGTAGCCGAGTTTTTGTGTAATACCCAAAAAAGTTCTTATGTAGATTATTACAAAGAAAACTGGTCAATAAAGATAGAGCTGCCGATTGTAGAAAAAGTAAAGCTTGTAAAAGAAGAATATCCAGATTTTGATCTTAAAGCTATATTTCCATTTACCGAATACTTGTCTGAGGATATAGATGCAGAAGCTTTTTTGTACAGCCAGTTTACACAACCTGATTTATTTGTACGTGTAAAAAGAGGATGTGCAGACCAGTTTAAAACAGAATTAGAGAAATCTGAAATAGGCTACCGAGAACTGACAGCAACAACCTTTGCATTTAAAAACGGAACAAAGTTAGATCAGCTGGTTAAGCAACATGGTATTTACGAAATACAGGATTTATCTTCCCAAAAGGTGGGTGAATTTTTTAAACCGCAAAAATGGGATAAATGGTGGGATTGTTGTGCAGCGTCGGGAGGTAAATCCCTGATGTTACTGGATGAGCAACCCAATATTAAATTGTTGGTTTCTGACCTTAGAGAATCTATTTTGGATAATCTGGACGAGCGTTTTAGTGTTGCAGGAATAAAAAGCTATCAGAAAAAACAATTGGATTTAACCAATAATCCGGCAATGTTTCTACATGGATATGAATTTGATGGGATCATTTTTGATGCCCCTTGCAGCGGGTCTGGAACATGGGGGAGAACACCGGAAATGATTGTACAGTTTGAAACGTCTAAAATTAAATTCTACCAGGAACTACAAAGAAAAATAGCACATAACATTATACCTTATCTGAAGTCAGGAAAACCATTGATTTATATAACCTGTTCTGTGTTTAGGCAAGAAAATGAGGAACAAGTAGACTGGCTTTGCCAAACATTTGGTTTAGTAATGGAAGAACAGGAATTGATAAAAGGTTATGGCTCTAAATCTGATTCTATGTTTGTAGCAAGACTGGTATTTCAAAATAAATTGGAATGAGTACCTGTACAGACTAACTCTATGAGCCATAGTATTTTTACTTGATTTTGCCTACACCTACTTTTATAGCTAATCCATATAATGGTCTTTTTAGGTTAACATTGCCAAATACATTTAGTGCTAGCTGTGCATATTTTATGGGTACCAAGGCCAGTTCTGCTTCTAAAGGGATAGAAAGCGTGGTGATTTTTTCATCATCATAAGTAGTTTGGCTGAACCAACCAGTTGTTTTTTTCAAAATACGTTCTCCTCTTAGATTTCCTGTGAAAACTCCTAAGCCTCCTGCTAGCCGAATGTATAAATCATCATTTGAAACAAATTGCTTGCCCATCAGTATATTAAATGAATGTAAGTTTTCTATGGGTAATTTTGAAGAGAGGATTTTGAGTTCATCATTATATTGATACTGGACTTTATATAAAGTGTTTTTTTGCACAAGATTTATATCTATGCTTTCATGAAGTCCACCGGAATATTTAAAGGTATTAAAACTACCTATTCCAATATTTAACCAATATTTATCGGTTTTGAAATTTACCAATTGCCCATAGCATTTTTGTAGAGGTAATAAGCTGTATGAAAAAACGACATAAATAACAATTGATTTATAGAACATAACTGATATATAGCTCTGTTCTAAAATAATACGCTATATAACAGCTTATTGCTACAATACTATAGCACGTAATTAAAGCCCCGTATTGCTTCTAAATAACTTTATGGCTATAGCTAAAAGTATTACCCCGAAAGCTTTTCTTAAGACCTGTAAGCCCACAACACCCAGTAGTTTTTCTATCTTCTCTGTGTTTTTAAGAACGGCATATACAAAACTCATATTTATAATAATACCTACCATAATGTTCTGTAATGCATACTCAGCCCTTAAAGAAAGCAAAGTAGTTAAAGATCCGGCACCTGCAATTAAAGGAAAAGCAAGTGGTACTATGGATACCGTTTCGGGAATGTCCTCTTTAAAAAAGTTGATGCCTAATATCATTTCCATAGCTATAAAGAAAATAACCAAAGAACCTGCAATTGCAAAGGACGATATATCCAGCCCAATAATTTTTAACATCTCTTCTCCAACAAATAAAAAAGAAAGCATAATGGCCAATGAAACAAGGCTGGCTTTTTTAGATTGGATATGGCCCCCGGCTTTTTTCCGTAATTCAATAATCACCGGGATAGAACCTAAAATGTCTATAATAGCAAATAGGATCATGGTAACCGATAATATTTCGTTGAAATTGAAGAAGTTTAACATAGGCTGTTCTAATTTCTTTATTAAAGATAAGGGGAATTACTAACAAAAACGGGATTGTATCAAAAATAAAATGTTGTCATTTCGATGAGTACAGCGAAGAGAAATCTCTTTTCTAATTACTTCAGGAAGAGATTCCTCGATTGGGCTCGGGACGATGACAAGATCATTTTGAGACAACCCCGTTTAGCGATAAAATTACTTAACCTTTCTTTTCGTTCCTTCTCACCTTGGAATGTATTTTTCCGTATGTGAAGTAGATTACAATACCTATAATCATCCAGATAATTAGTCTTTCCCAGGTATGCCATGGTAGTCCATACATCAGGTAAAAGCATACTAAAACGCCCAATATAGGTACAACCGGGAAAAGTGGTGTTTTAAAAGGTCTGTGTATATCCGGATTAGTGTATCTGAGTACCAATATACCTGCGCAAACTATAGCAAAAGCTAATAAAGTACCTATAGAAACTAGTTCGCCAAGTAAATTTATAGGAGCCAATCCACCAATAACCATAGCTACTACCCCTGTAATAATAGTGGTTACATAAGGAGTTTTAAATTTAGGGTGGACTTTGCCAAAAGAAGGAGGTAATAATCCGTCTTTAGACATCGCATAAAAAACGCGGGGTTGTCCCATAAGCATAACCAGTACCACAGAACTTAATCCTGCTATTGCCCCAATTTTGATAGGAAATCTTAACCAAAACAAATTTTCTCCGGCAGAATTTACGGCTACAGCCACCGGGTCAGGAACATCTAAATCTTTATAATTAACCATTCCGGTCATAACCCATCCTACCAATACATATATGATGGTACATAAAAAGAGCGAACCTAAGATGCCTTTAGGCATATCCCTTTGTGGATTTTTAGTTTCCTGAGCGGCTGTGGAAACAGCGTCAAAACCAATATAAGCAAAGAAAATAATGCCTGCTCCTCTCAAAATACCGTCAAAGCCAAATGCACCGGGACCTGTGTTTTCAGGGATAAATGGAGTAAGGTTCTCCGGTTGGATATAAGAAATACCAAATCCAATGAAAAGAAAAATAACAATCAGTTTAACCACCACAATGATGTTGTTAAACTTGGTAGATTCTTTTATTCCAATGGTAAGTAATACAGTTACCAAGGCAACAATAAACATTGCCGGTAGATTAATGAGTGCTCCTGTAGAGGTAAAAGCACCCGTTGTAGAGTCATAATTAAAGGGAGATTGGGTAATGTGGGAGGGGATGTGTATGCCGAAGTCTTTTAGAAAACTGACGACATATCCGGACCAGCTTACAGAAACGGTTGATGCCGCAAATAAATATTCCAATATCAGATCCCAACCAATAATCCAGGCAATAAATTCGCCCATGGTAGCGTATGCATAGGTATAGGCAGATCCGGCAACGGGAATCATAGAGGCAAACTCAGAGTAACAAAGCCCGGCAAGAGCACAGGCGAGTCCGGCAAGTAAAAATGATAATACAACCGCAGGACCTGCATGTAAAGCGGCTGCAGTACCGGTTAAGGTAAATATCCCCGCTCCAATAATGGCACCAATTCCTAAAGAAATAAGATTAGTTGCCGAGAGCGTTCTCTTAAGATCAGTATTTCCCTCGGTTTCTTTGACCAACTGAGATATTGGTTTTTTATGAAACATACTTTTTTGATTGTTTGGTTATAATTAAGACTAATATAAAACCTAAAATCAACTTATGTACTTTTTTTCTGAAATTTTATGCTTGTGAACAAATTTAGGGTAGTTGCAGTATGTTCGAGAAGGACAGGTACCAAACAGGAGACAGGTTAGACAATTGTTCGGGTTTCGTTCGGGTGTTGTTCGGGACAGCTTCTATAGCTGCCAAAGCTTAGTCGAACATTTCTCGAAGCATTGTCGGACAATATAGGAGCCAGATTCGAGTCAGGTATCTGCCAATCTCGAAGCAAGTATATAGTATACACGGAGTTTTTCGGACTTTCACGGACTTTAGCGGAGTTTTACAGACTTATATTACTGTATGATGGGAGGTTTGTTGTGGTGAGGAAGATATGATGAATTTAGTTGTAAGTAATTGATAATCAAAATTTATGATGAACTATTGGCTGATGTTAGTCAATGAGTTCCAGGTTGAAATTTAGAAAAGTAAGGGTGCGCTTAAACTCGTCCTGAATGGGGGCCTTTACAATGATGGTTGAGTTGGTTACAGGATGATTAAATTCAAGAGACAGTGCATGGAGCATCATGGTATCCATTTCCCATTTCTCTTTGAAGAGTTTATTCTGTTTATTACATCCATGAGGCCGGTCGCCGATAATAGGATGTAGGATATGGGCAAAATGACGTCTTAGTTGGTGCATTCTCCCGGTTTCTGGTTTGGCTTCTACCAAAGAATATCTTGAGGTAGGGTGTTTTCCTAAAGGAACGTCTATTTCCGTATGGGACAGTGTTTTAAAAAATGTGACGGCTTCCTGTAGTTTTCCGTTTTCTTTGGGCAAAGGGTAATCTATTTTCATAGTTTCGGGTGAATGCCCTCTTAATATGGCTAAGTACTTTTTTTTGATCAGATTTTCCTGAAACTGTGTTTGAAGCTTTATTTCTGATTCTTTATCTAATGCAAATAGGAGTACTCCACCCGTTTTTCTGTCTAGTCTGTGGCAAGGCCACACGGTTTGTCCAATCTGATCGCGTAAAATCTGTAAAGCAAATTCTTCGGCATCCCGCGCAATGGGAGATTGATGTACCAATAATCCGTGGGGTTTATTTATAGCAATAATATGTTCGTCCTTGTAAACGATGTCCAGCATATAGAAAATTGAGTTTTGACAAAGATGGGATTTCTGAAGACGTACTTCAACAAATTAAAGTAATTTCATAAAATCTATTTTGTTTATCCCAGAGATTTCTTTAATTGTTCTTTATCCAATTGTCCTTCCCATTTAGCTACTACTACTGTAGCGGTGGCATTACCAACTAGATTTGTTAAAGCTCTGCATTCGGACATAAATCTGTCAACTCCTAAAATTAAAGTCATCCCGGCAATAGGTACCTCAGGTACTACAGCTAATGTCGCTGCTAATGTAATAAATCCAGCTCCAGATACACCTGCTGCACCTTTAGAGCTTAGCATAGCTACTAATAATAATACAATTTGTTGTTGTAAGCTTAATTCTATATTACATGCTTGTGCTATAAAAAGTGCAGCCATGGTCATGTAAATGTTGGTCCCATCCAAATTGAAGGAATATCCGGTAGGAATCACTAACCCTACTACACTTTTGGCACAGCCTGCTTTTTCCATTTTACTCATTAAAGAAGGCAATGCGGCTTCAGAGGAACTTGTTCCTACAACCAATAGTAGTTCGTCTTTTATGTAGGCCATCAGTTTAAAGATGCTAAAACCGTTATATCTTGCTACTGCTCCCAATATTAAAACAATAAACAAAAAGGAGGTTACATAGAATGTAATGACTAAAAATGCAAGATTTATAATTGAACTGATGCCATATTTACCTATGGTAAAGGCCATGGCACCAAATGCGCCTATGGGGGCAAGTTTCATTAATAGCTCTACTATTTTAAATACGGGATAAGATAATGCTTGAAAAAAGTCTATAACAGGTTTACTTTTTTCGGAGGTTAATGCTAATCCAATCCCAAATAATATGGCGGCAAATAATACTTGTAAGATATTATCTCCGGTTAATGGGCTAATCAGGGTTTTAGGGATCACGTTCATAATGAAATGAACGAGTGAAGAATGTTCTGCTTCGGATATAAAGTGTGTTATCTGACTTTTATCTAGTGTAGAGGGATCTATATTTAATCCTTTTCCCGGTTGTACAAGATTACTTACTATTAAGCCTATTATTAGAGCCAGGGTAGAGAAGGTAAGAAAATAGGCGAAAGATTTTCCGGCTACACGGCCTACGCTTTTCAAATCATTCATTCCTGCAATACCCATAGATACGGTAAGGAAAATCACAGGGGCGATAATCATTTTTACCAGATAGATGAAACCGTCTCCAAAGGGTTTCATCATTTCTCCTGTTTCGGGATAAAAATAGCCCAGAGAAACACCAAATATGATGGCAATGATTACTTGTACATATAGAATCTGGTAGAATTTTTTTGGTTTCTTGATTGTTTCGTTTAAATCGTTTGTAATATGCATAATTGGTTATTTCTGTAAAAATACATTTTTCGGTGAAGTCTCCTAGACTATTTTTGTTTTTAGTATAAAAACGACTTGAAAATTAACTGAATTGATGTATGTTTGTTGTTTTGTTTATGTTTTAGGTTTTATTGTTAACTATTTTTATGATAAATAAAATGTTGTTGTTTATTGGTATAGGTATATTCTGCTCTTGTAGCCCCAAGGTGAGTACTAATTCTGTTACCAAATATGAGGCATTAAGCTATGATGAGCAGGTATTTATTTTGAATGTGAATGAAGAAGCTCCCCATGAGGCAGAAATTTTAGGGACAATTAAGATAGGAGATTCGGGATTTACCACTAAATGCGATTATGATCTTGTTATGGAGCAGGCGAAGTTAGAAGCTCGGAAAATAGGGGGGAATGTGGTTAAATTAACAAAATTTCAACCTCCATCCATGTCAAGTACCTGTTATAGAATATCTGCAAATATATTGCGGGTAGATTATAATGTGTTATCAGCAAAGTATGATAAATCTGAAGAGGTTTTAAATGTAGATTATGCGATTCTAAATATATACAGACATAAGGGAATGGGGGCTTGGGTTGGGTATGATTTATATCTTGGAGATTCTGTGATATGCAGGGTCAAGAATAATTTTAAAATTACTTTGCATATTAAAAAGGATGGTCTGAATACGCTTTGGACTAAAACGGAGGCTAAGACGGAGGTTCCTGTCGATCTGGTTTATGGGAAACAGTACTATTTACGGTGCGGAATAAATATGGGCGCTTTTGTTGGAAGGCCGACTCTGGAACTTGTAGATTATAGAACGGGAAAGTCTGAATTTGAATTAATAAAACCTAAAAATAATGAGTAAAATAATTGTATTTATTTCTTTTTTGATGTTATGTTTTAACTCTTTTTCTCAAGATTTGATTGTTACAGCGAAAGGAGATTCTTTAAACTGTAAAATTACAGGTGTAAAGAAATAAGGGATATTTATTTGCTTGACCCTTTGGGGAACTTTTTGGGCATGGGGAGATTAAAAGATAATATCACCGTAAACTTTATAGCGCCTTCATTTTCTACCAGATATATGAGCAATAATGAAAATCATGCTTTTTTATTTGATATAGCTATCGGGTATTTGGATTATAATAACAAAGCTACGCTAATAAATAAGTACCTGATGACAGGTAAAACGCTGGGTGCTGCGTTTGGTTTTGGTTATGATTATAAACTGTCGAAAAAACTGTCTGTAGGTGCGCAATTAACTTATTTGGGAGGGACCTTGACAAGTATGACGGTAGGGGGGCTTATAAGAAAGAATTAGAAAAAGGGGAGTATGAAAGTATGAATCGTTTAGATATATCGGCAGGGTTAAGGTTGGCGTTAAAAGGTAGATCTCAAAAGTAAAAGCTTTTAGGTGACTTTAATACGATAAGCGGGGAAAGGGAAATCTCTTTGCTTTATGTTGATGAAAGAGATTCTTCGACTTTTTACTATGGATGTTTTTGGGTTAAACTTTTTGATAATGAGATTGCTTCGTTCTTCGCAATAACTTTTGCTTTTTGCGAGCACCTGTCCCGATCTCCCGGAAAGGTCATGACGAAGCAATCTCTGGTAGTTTTATCCCTATTGATGTTTCCATGAACTTGGATTATCTCTCAGGATAAACTACTATTTAAAATACTTTCCAGTTTACTTATTTATAACTATGGCATTTTGTACTGGTTTCTGGAAAGGTATAGCTGATATTTCAATAGTTTTATGTGGCTGTTCCAGCATGGCTGTTTTTTGTTTAACTGCAATATGTGGTGCAATAATCAAAGATACTATAGACATCAACTTAATAAGGATATTCATAGAAGGGCCAGAGGTATCTTTAAAAGGATCTCCTACGGTATCTCCGGTAACTGATGCTTTATGGGGTTCGGATTTTTTGTAATAGGTTTCTCCATCGATAACTACACCTTTTTCGAAAGATTTCTTGGCATTGTCCCAGGCACCGCCTGCATTTGATTGAAACATACCCATTAATACACCGGATACCGTAACACCGGCTAATAAGCCTCCTAATACTTCCGGACCAAATACGAAACCAACAATAATTGGCGTAATTAAAGCTATAGCTCCGGGTAGCATCATTTCGCGAATAGAGGCCTGGGTAGATATGGCTACACATTTTTCATACTCGGGTCTGGCTTTGTATTCCATAATACCGGGGATTTCCCTAAATTGCCTTCTCACTTCGTTTACCATATCCATAGCAGCTCTTCCAACGGCAGATATACATAAAGATGAAAATATAAAAGGAATCATTCCTCCAATAAATAAACCTGCCAGTACATCGGCTTTATAGATATCAATTTTGTCGATTCCTGCCACGCCTACAAACGCAGCAAATAAAGCTAGGGAAGTTAATGCTGCAGAAGCAATGGCAAACCCTTTTCCTGTTGCGGCGGTAGTGTTTCCAACGGCATCCAGATTGTCTGTCCGCTCACGTACTCCTTCTGGTAATTGGCTCATCTCGGCAATACCTCCGGCATTGTCTGCAATAGGACCAAAAGCGTCAATAGCTAACTGCATTGCGGTTGTTGCCATCATGCCTGCTGCGGCTATAGCTACCCCATAAAGTCCGGCAAAATGGTAAGATCCATAAATTCCACCTGCTAATACAATCATAGGTAGCATGGTAGATTCCATTCCTACCGCTAATCCTGCGATAACATTGGTAGCATGTCCGGTAGATGATTGTTTAATGATAGATACTACTGGCCTTTTACCCATAGCGGTGTAGTATTCTGTAATAATGCTCATTAGAGCTCCTACAATTAATCCTACAATTATAGCCATAAACACATCTGTGGAGGTAAACTCATAGCCTCTTATATTCATAGTATCGGGTAAAAGCCATTTTACGGCAAAGAAAGAAGCAATAGCGGTAAGAATAATGGACGACCAGTTACCCAGATTTAATGCTGCCTGTACACTGTCTGATTCGTTTTTTATTTTAACAAACCAGGTTCCCACGATAGAGAATATTAAGCCTAGGCCTGCAATAAGCATGGGTAAAAGGATAGGAGCAATGCCTCCAAAGTTATCCGGAGATATGATTTCTCTTCCCAATACCATTGTTGCCAGTATAGTGGCTACATAGGAGCCAAATAAATCGGCGCCCATCCCCGCTACGTCGCCTACATTATCGCCTACATTGTCGGCAATGGTCGCCGGGTTTCTAACATCATCTTCAGGGATTCCTGCTTCAACTTTACCTACCAGGTCAGCACCTACGTCAGCAGCTTTGGTATATATACCTCCGCCCACACGGGCAAAAAGGGCAATAGATTCTGCTCCTAATGAAAATCCGGCTAAAACTTCCAGTGCTTTTTCCATTTCTTTCCCATTTACATTGGCTCCGGTACTGGTAACAAACAGACAGTAAAAAATAATAAATAGGGAACCTAAGCCAAGAATAGCCAATCCGGCAACGCCTAAGCCCATTACTGTACCACCCGTAAAAGAAACTTTTAAAGCGTGAGATAGGCTTGATCTTGCTGCTTGTGTGGTTCTTACGTTCGCTTTGGTTGCTACATTCATTCCGATGTACCCGGCAAGAGCAGAAGTAACAGCTCCAATAACAAAAGATACAGCTATAAGTGAGCTGGATGTTTCTACCAAAGTACCCGAATAACCTAGTAATAGTGCGGCAATAATTACAAAATAAGAAAGTACCCGCCATTCGGCTTTTAAGAATGCCATTGCACCATCGGCAATGTAGCCGGCAAGTTCGTTCATTTTTTCATCCCCGGTAGGTTGTTTTGTAATCCATATAGATTTGGATAGCATGACTAAAATACCAACCAGACCCAGTACAGGAATGATGTAGATTAAATTTGATTGAAGGAAATCCATAAAAGATAGAGTTTAAGCTTTTAGTTATATAATTGATTATTTGATAAGTACTTCAAATTAGAGAAACGATTTGTTATTTCCAATTGTTTTGTTAAAGTTTTTAATAACGACTTTACTTTTATTTTTCTGATAATATGACTTCTGATGAATAAATGACTCCGTTAGTTGTTTTATTATGTTAATTTTGCAGTTTATTTAATTTTTTTCCACGGGTATGAATAAAAGAGTTAAAGTTGGTTTGGTACAGAATGCTTGTACCAGTGATAAAGCCGCAAACTTGCAAAAGGCTATTGAAGGTATAAAAGCAGCAGCGGCTAAAGGAGCACAAATTGTTTGTTTACAAGAGCTTTTTGCTTCATTGTATTTTTGTGATGTGGAAGATTACGCAAATTTTGATTTGGCAGAAAGTATTCCTGGCCCTTCTACTGACGCATTGAGTGCAGTGGCTAAAGAATTAGGGGTTGTTATTATAGCTTCTTTATTTGAAAAAAGGGCTCAGGGTTTGTATCATAATACAACAGCGGTGTTGGATGCGGATGGCAGCTATCTTGGGAAATACAGGAAAATGCATATTCCTGATGATCCTGCTTTTTACGAGAAGTTTTACTTTACTCCGGGAGATTTAGGTTATAAAGTTTTCCAGACCAAATTTGCAAAAATAGGGGTGTTAATTTGCTGGGATCAGTGGTATCCTGAGGCTTCCCGTATTACTGCTTTAATGGGTGCCGAAGTTTTATTTTACCCAACAGCTATTGGCTGGGCAACAGATCAGGATGAAGAAACCAATCAAGATCAATACAATGCCTGGCAAACTATTCAGCGTTCGCACGCAGTGGCCAATGGTGTTCCGGTAGTTAGTGTAAATAGGGTAGGTTTTGAGCAGGATGGGGCTATGAAGTTCTGGGGTGGTAGCTTTGCTACAAATGCTCAGGGCAAATTGCTTTATTTAGCTTCTCATGATAATGAAGAGATAGAGGTGGTAGATTTAGACTTGTCAGAGTCTGATTTCTTCCGTAAACACTGGCCTTTCTTAAGAGATCGCCGTATTGATTCTTATCAGCCTATAACGAAGAGATTTATTGATGAGGAATAGAGTCGGAAGTCCGGAGTCGGAAGACTGAGGACTGAAATTTTAACGATCAATCTTAAATATTGCAAATGGCGTTTAAGTTCGAAAGTTTGAAAGTCTGGCAGAAAGCAATTGATTTATCGGTAGCGGTAGATCTGGCAACTAAAGATTTTCCCAAAGAAGAGCTTTATATTTTAGCTTCCCAGATAAAACGGGCTGCAGATTCTGTTTCTCTTAACATAGCAGAAGGAAGTACTAATCAGTCTAATGCGGAATTTGCAAGATTTCTTACCTATTCGATTCGGTCGAACATAGAGGTTGTCGGTTGCCTTCATCTGGCAATAAAAAGGAATATCCTGCTTCAGGATGTTTTTGATGTTATTTATAAACAATGTGAGGAAATACACTTTATGCTTATTGCATTAAAAAAATCATTAAAATAAAATGTCTGTTAGTAAAAGCTTATCATCATCAAATTCTGGACTTCAGTCTTCGGACTTCGGACTTCAATCCCCCAAGCAACTAGGCTACTTTTTTCCTCCCGAATGGGCTAAACATGAAGCTACCTGGTTGAGCTGGCCGCATAAAGAAGCGAGCTGGCCTGGTAAAATAGACACAATATACAAGCCTTATACAGAGTTTATAAAATACTTGTCTTTAACAGAAAAGGTAAGGATAAATGTGCGTGACGAGCAAATGAAAGCGTTTGCTTTAAAGTATATTGAAGAGGCTGGGGCAGACTTATCGAAAGTGGAGTTTTTCTTTAACCCAACTAACGATGCCTGGTGCAGAGACCATGGACCTGCTTTTTTAATTAATCCTCATGCTGATATTAAGAAGGTAATTGTAGACTGGGGATTTAATGCCTGGGGAGGTAAGTATCCGCCTTTTGATTTAGATGATGTGGTGCCTACCCGTATAGGTAATCATTTTAATATTCCGGTTTTTAATCCAGGGATTATTATGGAAGGTGGCTCTGTAGAGTTTAATGGTGCCGGAACGATTTTAACTTCCAGAAGTTGCCTGTTGAATGAAAACAGAAATGCACATCTTAATCAGGAACAGGTTGAGCAGTATCTGCGGGATTTTTATGGTATGGAACAAATTCTGTGGGTAAGTGATGGAATTGTTGGGGATGATACAGACGGGCATATAGACGATACGATTCGGTTTGTGAATGAGGATACTGTATTGACTGTTATTGAAGAAAATAAGCAGGATGACAATTATGAGCTGCTTCAGACTAATTTGAAGGAACTTAAAGAAATGCGCCTTCTAAACGGTAAACCGTTGAATATTGTAGAGTTGCCTATGCCAGACCCTGTTATTTATGACGATTGCAGGTTACCAGCGTCTTATGCAAATTATTACATTAGTAACGGACATGTTATTGTGCCTACTTACAGATGCGATAAAGATCAGAAGGCATTAGATATAATTGCTGCCTATCATCCGGATAGGGAAGTGGTGGGTATTGATTCTACAGATATTATCTGGGGTTTGGGTAGTTTCCATTGTTTAAGTCAGCAAGAACCTTTGATCTGATAGGTTCTTTTAAAAAATATAAGGGGTTGTATCAAAAATAATTTATCATTCTGCTACATTGGATTATGTTTTCCTTAAGTTGTAGAAATGATATTCTTTTTATTTATGATGCAGCCCTTTTTCCATTATTTCTTTCTGGAAAGTATACTTTTTCTCCCACCTCATACTCGCTATAAATAGTTTCTTCTGATAGTGTTTTTACCACTGATCTATGTTGATATTAATGCTGAGTGTCTGTTTGAATATTTTCGATTAACTTTTAGTTGTTTTTAGTTAATGTTTTATATATTTACAAGTAATCAATTATAAATGAAATGCGAAAAATTATACTTGCCCTTGGTGTAGTATTTCTGTTCTCCTGCCGTCAGGATGAATCTATTATTAAGCCAGCTAGTGGTTCTGTTAATGGTGGTGATGGGTATAGAGCTAGTTGTTTGATTACGAAATCAACCTCATCTACCGGAGAAATCAAAAATATAAAGTATGACGAGAATGCTATACCATTAGAAAGTATTTCTTCTAGTGGAGAGTCTCATTATATTATCGTAGAAAAACCAAAGCAATTACTATATTTTAAAGGAGGTAAATCTTCTGATGAGGTCAAAAGTCGTATTTACATGACCGACTTTGGAAGTGTTCAAAAAGAGGTCGCCGTTCATGTAGGGGATGATGGAAAAACGATTGTGGAGGATAAAAATCAGGTAGATACTTATTATTATAACAGTAAAAAATTATTAACCAAAATTGACAAAGCATATGGGGAGGATAGGGCTATCATTGAATTAACATATGACGATAAAGATCGGGTAAATCGTATTGTTATAAAGGATCCCGGGGCTACTATGGTTTTGTTCGAATACACTAATTTTACTTATTTGGATAGGAAGAAAAACGATAATATTTATAATATAGGCTTTATAGAATCTTATTCCACAGCTCTCATTCCGTGTTTACAAAATGTTTACATCACTTCATATAAAATGAAAATGATGCCTGGTGGCTTTGGAGGAATTGATTTTGGAGAGATTGATTTTGGAGGGATTGACTTGGGGGAGATAAATTTTGATACTGATTATAAAAATGAATTTACCTTTGATGGTAATAAAGTGACCACTGTAAAGACTACTGTTACAGCGTTGGGTATAGCTAATAGTTATATCAATAACCTCGAAAGTTCCTGTAAATAATCTATGTAACGCACTATGTCTAAATTATACGTAAGCTCTCTATTATTTCTGTTATTCTTTTGTTGGAACGTTGGAAATATATTTTCGCAAATAGTAGTTAATGGCCCCAGACCTGTTAATCTTTACCAGACAGGTGGCGGAGAGGTGAGTGTCTCGGTCTCTTATGGCTATAATTTTTGGAAAGATAAAAAGCAGAAGGCTTTTCCTGGTTCTTCTGCATCATTGTCTGATTATAATATTGTTAATGATATCATACCGTCTATAGATAAATTTGATTATAGTTCGGGTGTTTTTTTAGGGTTAGAGAATAAAGTTACCAGTAGATTTGGTATAAAGGGAAGTCTTTTTTATGGGAAGATGTATACAGGTATATCAACCAGAGTTGATTTGGATACCGAAAATAATAAATCCAGTTTTTTTCAAATAGGTGCTTATGCCTCATTTACACTGACAAAAGCCACAGAGAAAAGGTTACAGTTTCATTGGTTGTTGGGACCTGAAGTCTTTTTTGCAAAGAAAGATATCATGATTAAAGAGTATGTGGAGAAAGCGGATGCGGAAGCGGTAGATTATCATTACAAAGAAAGTGCTGTGGAAGGAGCTATAGTTACGGGATTGGGACTTTCATTACGGATTACCGATAGCTTTACGTTATATTCTGATGGTTTGGCCGGTATTTCATTACCGGGGACGGGAATTAAAGTTACCAGTCAAAATATTGGTTTAAAATATAAATTCAGATAATTTTTTTTAAACAACTTCGGCAACTACAAAAGTGCTTCCGCCAACAAAGATCAAATCATTTGTCGTAGCATTGTTTTTAGCGGCTTCCAGTGCTGCGGATATGCTTGTGTATGCATGGCCTTTTAAGCCAAAACCAGAAGCTTCCTGTGCTAGCTCATTGGCGGGCTTGGCTCTTTCGAAAGCAGGTGCACAGAAATAGTAAACGGCATTTTGAGGAAGTAAGGAAAGTACTTTAGCAATGTCTTTGTCTTTGACCATCCCCAATACAAAATGTAATTGTTGATGAGGGGTAATGGCTATGTTTTTTAATACTTCTTTTATTCCGTCTTCATTATGCCCGGTATCGCAAATTACCAAAGGGTTTTGCTGTAACACTTGCCATCTTCCCATTAGTCCGGTTATTCCTTTAACATTTTTAAGTGCCTGTTTGAGGTGGTCTGTAGTGATGTTAAATCCTTTTTCTCTAAGCTGGTTAACTGCAGTAAATACTGTTTTTATGTTTTTTAGCTGATATAAGCCAGTTAAGTCCAGGTCCAGTTCGTCAGAAAGTCCGTTACTTTTTTGTACCCTGATGGTGTTTGTTGTGGCTTGAGAGGCTATAAATTCTGTCTGAAAAAGATCCTGCGCTAAATAAAGAGGACTGTTTTCGTGATTGGCTTTTTCTGCAAATATGGGTAAGGTTACTGGTAAATATTCTCCAATAATTACAGGTGTATTTTTTTTAATGATACCTGCTTTTTCGAAAGCTATTTTTTCCAGTGTATTTCCTAATATATTTACGTGATCCAGACCTATGTTGGTGATAATGGACAGTTCGGGAGAGATGATATTGGTTGAATCTAATCGACCGCCTAATCCTACTTCTATAATGGCTATGTCTACTTGTTCTTTGGCAAAATAATCAAAAGCCATGGCTACGGTAACTTCGAAAAAAGAGGGGGATATCGTTTCAATACTATCTTTAATGGTATCTACAAAATTAACGACTTCTTTTTCTGAGATCATTTCTCCGTTAATCTTAATTCTTTCTCTAAAATCTTTGAGATGTGGAGAAGTGTATAATCCTGTTTTATAACCAGCTGTTTGTAAAATAGCGGCCAGCATGTGAGATGTAGAACCTTTACCATTTGTTCCGCCAACATGTATGGACTTGAATTTTTGATAAGGATTTGCCAGTACCTCACATAATGCTATAGTATTGGTTAGGTCCTTTTTTATAGCGCTAGCACCTATTTTGGTAAACATAGGCAATCTGCTATACAGATATTCAAGGGTTTGCTGGTAAGTCATGCTTTTTAGAAATACAGCTTGAAATAAAGGATCAAGCGCTTTACGCTTTTTATTATTTCACTTTAAAGTTAAAAGTAATATATCCTATTTGGGTCTCCGGAGCAGAATCCAGCGTGTTAAATCTGGAACCTAGTGCTGCAGTTTCGCATTTGTCCCAAAGATCTCTGTCTGGTAGGGTAGTACCTCTTGCTCCTGCTTTGGCAGCAATTACATTTCCGTGTTTATCTACTCTGATTTCTACAACAATTTTCCCTGATTTTTGTCCATCATCTTTGATAACGGGTGTAGATACAAATCTTCTGCTTTTTATATCAAGTGCTACGCCTCCATTTCCGGAACCTGTACCATCGTAGTTATTGGCAAAGGGATCTCCCTGAGCTTTTCCCTGGTTACCTGCTTCGTCTCCTGTACCATCACCTATTCCGGTTCCCTGACTTTTTTTGCCTTTATATAAAGCATTCTGGTTAACTGTAGGCTTTGTTTCTTTAGCCTCTGTATTCTGAGTAGCGGGGGCTGTATTTGTTTTTTCTGTTTTAGTATTTACCGCAGGAGCATCCTGAAAATCCTGGGTTACCACTTTACTTTCAGTAGGTTGGTTAACTGTTTTTTCTGGTGTAGCTTCGGCATTGGGTGTTATTTTATCAGGAGCTGTCTGATTGGCATTAGGATCTGCAGATACCTCATCCACACTCATATAATCGTCTCCCATACCAATATCAGAAGTTCCGTAGTTTACAATAATACCTCCGGTACCCACTTCTTCCATGGGTTCTGCTTTGTTGATGATATAGAAAATACTTAATATTAAAAAGCCGACCAAAAGGGCAATAGAAATGGCTATTGCTTTTGGGTAATTATTCTCCGGGCTAGTTTTTAATATGTTAATCATTCCTTAGTTTCTGTGGCTAATACCATTTTTACTCTAAGTCTGTTTGCTATATCTGTTAAGCTAACGATATTTTCAATGGCGATAGACCTATCGGCATATAAAATGATGGTTAGCTCTGGGTTTGCCTGCTGATAGGGCAATATTTTCTGTTCCAAAGCCTCGAATGGTACTTCTTCTTTTTCTACGTAGTACTTTAAGTCTTTGGTGATGGAAACATTGATTGTTTTTTGCGGTACCGCTTGTCCCGAACTGGAACGGGGTAAAAAAAGTTTTACCACATTAGGGTTTACCACTGCAGACGCCAGTAAGAAGAAAAGAAGCAAGAAGAACATGATGTCATTCAGTGCATCTGTATGTACTCTTACCTGTGGTCTTTGTCTCTTTCTAAAGTTCATTATCTTCCCGGTTCTTCTAATAAATCAATAAACTCAATAGAATCTGTTTCCATTTGTAAGATAATCTTATCGATCATCATGTTCAAAATGTTATAAAAGATATAAGCAACAATACCTATTATTAAACCTGTTGCAGAAGAAATCATTTTCACATAAAGACCTCCGGAAATTGTACCAATTTCTATGATACCTTTTACAGAAACATCATGAAAGATAGTAATAACCCCAATGATTGTTCCTACGAAGCCTAACATGGGTGCAATACCGGCAATAATACCTAAAATACCAACGTTTTTCTCTAATTTGGATACTTCTAGTTTTCCTACGTTTTCAATTGCACCTTCAATATCTTTAATAGGTCTGCCTACTCTTAATAGACCTTTTTGCAGCATACGACCTAAAGGTGTATTGTTGCTTTTACATATTGCAATTGCAGAATCCAGATTTCCTGTTTTTATACTTGATTTTACCTGTAACAGCAATTGAGAATCGTCTTTCGATGCTTTTTTGATGGTGAGGTATCTCTCAAAAAATATAACTAAACCTAATAGGGCTAGTATAGCAAGCGGAATCATTACCCAACCACCTTTGGTTAATAATTCAAATAGGCTTAGCTCTTGTTGGGGAGCTTCCTGCTGCATTGCCTGAATTGTGTTTGAGAATGTGTCAACAGTATCTTGTAAAAACATGGTGTTATTTTAGATTTTTTTAATTTAATAATTTAATAGGTCTTATGAATGCTTCTGAATTTATTTCTTCCTGTATTCTTTTTAATTCTTTTTCTGCTTCTTCTTTGTTGTAAAAGCTAGCTGCACTTATTTTTACCAATAATCCGCCATCATCTAAAATATGCGCATCTATTCCGTTTGCTCTTAGCCTTTTAAGTTCTGTCAGGGCTTTGGCTTCTGTTCTCCATGCACTAATAATTATTTCATAACGAATAGAAGGCTTATTTGTTGCAGGTTTTGGTTCTATACTAATGCTTGTGGAGTCTTTTACTCTTTCTGCTTCAAAACCACTATCTTTTAACTCCTGTTCTATATTTATTTGCTCGTTATAGATGGAGTCTGCTTTTAATTTAGCAAGGCTATCAATTACTGCTGGTTGTTGTTTTTCTTCTATTTGTTTAGAGCTTGTGAGTTGGTTAACCTGTTCTATTGCTTTTGCAACTAAATCGGGTCTGTAAAGATATAATGCGGAACCGCTTAAGGCTAAAATGACAATAATTAAGAATATATATAACCAGGTTTTAGACTTAGCTGGCTCTTCGTTATCCATATCTTCCTGAGGCGTAGCCACGCTTAAAGCTTGCTCTGCAAGAGAAAAGCTTTCTTCATTTTTGACCGGTTCAGGAGTAACTGATGCAGTTGTGTTATGGTTAACAGAGGCTGAGTCTTTTTCTATTTTAAGTGTTGGAAGACCAAAAAAAGAATTATTGAAATCTTCAGAGTCGGATAGTTTTTCAAAAACTACAACATCTCCTTTTCTTTTCAGTTTCCCCAGGTTTGCAATATCAGCGCTCCCGTTTTCTCTTAATTGTGCTTTAAGGTCGGCAGAGAGTTCGGTTATATAAGTTATTTCCTGTGTAGAAAGGTTTCCGTAATCATCATTAGATTCACTTAGATTATAACTAAAACCAATATCTTCTCTTGGTGGAGAAAAGCTGTTTCTGTTTTCATCAAAAATGGCCTCTGTACGCTTTTTATAGAATACACCAATACCGGATAGTATTATCCGGTGATTTTTATCTATAAGTGCTCTTAAATTCAAAGGGGTCTTCATTTTTGCGTAAAAATAGCTTTTTTTACAGGATAAATAAAATGCTTTTAAAATGCATAACTCACTCCGCCTAAAATATTGAACCCATAGCTAGGGTAGTATAGGTATCTTTGGTAGTTTGTTCCAAAGAGGTTATTTACTTTTATAAATGCTGACAATCTCTTATCGTGTTTATATTCGGCCCCCACACCCATGTCAACAAATGATTTTAAGCTATGAACATTCATTACCCTTATTTGCGGATTATTAGGGTCTAAATCATAAGTTTTGGCTCTGCTATTGCCCTGAAAATAAAGGTCTGCAGTTAACTGTACTTTTTGTGCAATCTGTAAAGAAGAGGTTGCATTTAACTTAACAGAAGGGCGTTGCCATGCATTAAGTTCGTATTTTGGGGTGTATTGGTTTAATTCCAATTTACCGTCAATTCTTGCAATGTCAGAAAATTTAATGTTTAATTCTCCGGTCATTCCCCAAATATCAGTTTTTCCTGCTTCGTACTCTACATTAAAGGTTTCTCTGCGTAAGCTATCGTTTACGAAGAAATAAAAGTTGTCAATGCTTTTGTATGTGATATAAGCTTTATAGCCAATGTTTGCAGATAATGTTCCTTTGATACCTCCGCTAAAGTTAAATTTTTCGACTTGATTTCTGATGTCTATATTCTCGTTAATAAACGGATTTTCGTAGCTAAGGTCTTTTAATCTGGTTTTATACACATCACCATCTAATTTTGCAAATAATGCCAGATAGTTATTGACTACAGAAAAGTCAAAACTGGCATTAGGAAACAGACTTGATTTCGAATTTGTTCCAAATTCTGCTACATAATTAATACCTGCTGTCAGTTTAAATTTCTCTCCGTCTAATTTCAAGAATGGATTTACTTTGAAGAGATGATTGCTTAAAGAGTAGGCAATATCTTTTGTATTGTTGAAATCAGCTACAGCATTGGCACCTATCTGGAATTTACTCATGTTTTTGCTTAAACCACCAGATAAGGCTATGCCACTTTCTTTACCTTCGAATATATTGTTGAAAATGTAACCATTGATACGGGCAGCGTAAGAAAATTTGTCCATATCGTTTGGATCTACTCTATTGTACATCAAACCATCGCCTTCAAACAGGTTAAATCTTTGTTTTTTGGGATCCAGGTTATGAGCAGGATCGGCAGGATCTATTCCATAAAAATGGTTGCTTCTTCTGTTATAGCCAATTTTACCATCCAGAATAATCTGATTGCCTATGCTTCTTCCGTAAGCAGAAACATTCTGTTCGGTCATCATCTGCTTATTCATATCTCCTTTGCTCATGGCCCAATGATTAAAATCAAAGCCGGCTTGTAAGGCTTCGTCACGGTCTGTGCCGACATGAAGTGCACCCAGAGTACTTCCCAAATTACCTATACCAAATTTTGCAAAGTTGTTGTATAGCTTTTCTTCTTTTTGTTTAATCAGCTTTTGCGCTTCCAGAGTTCTTATTTCTGAATTAAGTTCTAAGCGTTTATCCAAAAGGTTGTATTTTACTTTAGGATCGAAATTCTTCTTCTCATTAAGATCCGGACTTTTCCTGATTTTAACAGCATCAGCGAGTATGGGTTTATATGCCCTCACTACTTCAACTTCTTCTGCAACTGTTGCTTTAGGTTTTTCTTCTTCTTTTTTAGCACCGGTTGTATTTTCCTGAGCAAATAGGGGAGTGCTTGCACCTAAAGAACAGATCAATATATATTTTGTCAGATTATATGATAGTTTCATGGACTCTTTGCTATTTCAGTTTTTTTAATTTTTCTTTTGCTTCTGGTAAAATATCGTCTTTGCCATCGTAGTTATCTATGATACTTTGCAGGGTACTTTTTGCCTGGAAGTTATCTTTTAGACCTACATAATTATCTGCCAACAAGATAAAGCTTTTCGCTACCCAATAATCGTAGTTAGGCATATTGTTGATTAAGTCGAACAATGTTTTTTGCGAAGCTTTGTAATCTTTTTTGTCGTATTCTATTTTGGCAATCAGGTATTTTGCCTCTGCGGCCTCTATAGTTTTTGATGTTTTTAGCAATTCCTCAAACTCTTTTTGAGCGGCATTGGTCTCGTTCATTACCAAATAAGCTTTTCCTGCATATAAGCTGGCAGCATTTTTATCCTGCTCAGAAGACTTTTCGTATTCCTGTATTAACCTTGCATATTTTAAGGCTTCTTCAGGTACATTCATACCAAAATATGCTTTCATCAGATTGTTTAATGCATATTGATAGTTAGCTTTGTATTCAGAAGCAATTTCTAGCTTTTTCAGGTGTACAATTGCTTCGTTGTACTGCTTGTTTTTAAGGTATATAGAAGATATACTTATCAAAGCTCTTTCTGTGTATTCGCTTGTCCAGTCGTTAAGAATATATTCGTAATCTCCAATGGCAGCAGCATCTTTACCTAAATTTTTATAGCTTTCTGCTCTTATAAACTTGGCGTGTTTATCCTGGATGGCTTTCGGGAATTTATCAAAATAAGCATTAATAGACTCTACTGCACCCGTCCAGTCTCCTCTCAGGTATCTGTTATTAGCAGCCTGAAACATAATGTTGTCCTGTTCTGCAATACTGTAATTACCAATAGAGGTGGTATTCGCATAGTTTATAAATGCAGTTGCATTTCCAGAATCCAGGTAAATTCTTTCGATTAATTTGAAGGCTTGTTGCGCCTCGTCAGTAGACTTGTATTCACTGACCACTTTTTTGAAGGCTTCTAAAGCCGCTTCATCATTTTTTTGATCGTAATATACTAAGCCGATAGTAACAAGTGCTCTGGGGACATAAGAGCTTCTTGGGTATTTTTCTATTAGCCCCACTAAATCTGTACGGGCTTTTTCTCCTTGTCCAATCAGAAAATAAGTATAGGCAATTTCAAAACCTGCATCGTCTGCATAATTTGAATTAGGGAATTTGCTTAGTAACGAGTTTAAGGTTGCTATTTTGGTGTCGGGTTGGTTCATTAAACCCTCAATAACACCTCTTTGAAACAATGCATAGTCTTCACTAGATGTTTTGGCACTAATAATTCTGTTATAGTTACCCAGTGCAGCACCATAATTTTTACCTCCAAAATAAGAATCGGCTAAACGTAAAACAGCATCGTTTATAGTGGATTGATCTTTCTCGTTTCCGTTTAAGAATTTAGCAAAATAGGTAGAGGCTTTTCCGTAATTTTCCCCCTCCAAAGCAGCATAACCCAGAGCGTAATTTGCATAGTTATACAGGTCTGTTTTTCTGGCAGCAGACATTTTCAGGAAGTTCTCAAAATAGTTTACCGATTCGCCGTACTTTCTTACTTCATACATGGCTTCTGCACACCAATAAGTGGCCAGAGCATGAATGTTTGGATCTATAGTATAGGTGTTAGATTTTAGAAACATACCTATAGCATTTTCAAAGGCTCTTTCGTTATAAAATTCTAAAGCCCTGTAGTAGGTTACTTTCTGGTAAGCTTCTTTAGCGTCGTCATCTTTATTCTGAATAGACTCTAAAAGATCTATGGCCTCTTTATAATTTTTAGTGTTTAGTAAGATGTTAGCTAAGAGTGTTTTTGCTTCATTTACCTTTGCTGATTTTGGGTAGTTTTTCAAATAGGTTTTAGCTGCATCTAAAGCGATATTGTGGAACTCCAGCTCATAAGACAGCTTAGCGAAATTAAATAATGCGTCTTCCTGAATCTGAGCATCAAAATTAAATTTGGAGCTTTCAAGAAATGCATTTCTTGCTCCTTGTTTGTTTTTTGTTTGCAGATAGGCATCTCCCAGTGTATAAAGACCAAATTGGTTGTGACTATTGGCCGCAGTGTTGAGTTTTACAAACTGTTCAATGGCTTTGTTATAATTCTTAAGTTTATAGTACGTGTAACCTATCTGATAAGAGTCCTGGTCGTTTTGTGTTTTCCCCCCATCGTTTGCTAAAAACTTTTCGAAATACTTTATAGCATTTTGGTAATCTCCTTTAGCAAAGTATGATGAGCCTACAATTCTAAACATTTCTGTTTCGTATTGTTGCTTGGTGTTGTTGAGGATGGGTATAGCATAAGCAAGAACATCATCATATCTTTTATCTAAAAAATAGATAGAGGATATGTAATAGGGATAGCTGTTTTCATAATTTTTTGAGTTTTTTAATCTCTCGAAATTAGCTAATGATGTTTTGTAATCTTTATCAAGATAGGCGATGTAAGCGTAATAGTAAATAGCTTGTTCGGCATAAGGCGATTTGCTGTCTTTTACTACGCTGAATAATGGTTTTGCATCTGCATAATTTCCCATTTCAAAAAAGGAGTAAGCAGTCATAAAACGGTATTCGTTAGCTTCTTCGCCAGACATATCCATAGAGCTTACTTTGGTAAACCAGTTAAGCGCTTCTTTATAATCTGCCAACCTGAAATAAAATTTACCCACCTGGAAATAGGCCTGCTTTGTTTTGGCATTTTCAGGATGTTGTCTGATAAAGGCCATGAATAAATCGATGGCATAATCATTACGTAATTCTAATGCGCACAATGCTCTGTAATATTGTGCATTGGTTTTTATTTCTGATATATCTAATCTGGTATCTGTTTGTCCGGATGTAATGTAATTGAGTTTCTCTACATCTCTGAACAGAGATGATGCAGTTGCATATTTGCCTTTTTCTAAAAGCTCTAACGCATTTTTATACTTATCATTAATCTGATATTGTATGGGAGTTTGCGCGCTTAAATTTATAGCTGTATAAAGAATAGAAGCTGTTAAGGTTATTTTCTTAAGCATAGTATGTTTAAACGATCTTTATAGGATGTTAATATATGTTCAAAGGTAACGGTATTTTGGACAAAAAATACATTAATCCTTTTCTAAAACGAAATATTCAACGAAATAATATATTCAGCAAAGTCTTTGTTTATTTTTTGTGGTATACAAGTCCGGTATTTTTTAATAAAAATGACTTTATGGGTAATGTTAAAATGTGTTATGAATAAGAATAAATGAAGAATTATATGATAATAGATGGAATTAAATAAAGGTGTCCATATTAAAGGTGCTTAATATGGAGAAGGTATGAGTTTCCTTAAAATTTGATACATTTTTGTTCCAGCGTTTTATTGGAGGTGAGGGTATTTCACGAACTGTGTCAATAGTGTAACTTTAAACTATCGACATAAATATGGCAACACAATACGATTTTGATTTTGAATCCTTTAAAAAGGAAGCTATAGCTGGCT